>JAKIYB010000474.1 GCA_022708765.1 Armatimonadota bacterium
CGTGCGCTAGTATCCCCACCTCACCCTGTGTAACGTGCCAGCGGTATGAAAAGCCCTCGTATCGGCACTCCACCACATCAGCCGTGACGCCAGTCACCGGCACCGGCACATCGCCACCCCAGCGGACTTCGAGGCGCCAGTCGCCGGTCCCGGCTATGTGCATTTCGTCAGGCATGCAGGTAAACGTCAGTGGTTCGGTGACGATCTGCAGAGTCTCGTCATCGAGTGCGGTCACCGCCGGCGCGGCACAGGGCAGCGGCTCACTGCTTGCCGTTACCGGATAGAGCCCCGCGCGCGTGCGCGCATCACTCCAGCGGAAGCCATCCACCAGCGGCAGCGTATCATACGTACAGGCGGGGCTGGTGCAGACCGCGGTGAGATAACGTTCCGCGTAACGTTCGTCGAAGAGGTGCAAGTCGCGAAGGCGGAATGCCTCCCCCTCCCAGAACAGATTGGCGCGGTAGTGATGGCTGTGGTACCAGACGCTGCGACGATTGTGCTCCTGCCAGTCATCCAGCGCCACCACCGCCGCCGCCGGGGTGAGCGGATAAGTCTGGCGGAACCACGCGGCGCTGTCCGCCAGCGTCTCCACCCGCAGGTCATCCCGCTCCACGAGCAGGCGCATCTGGTCAGTGAAACCATCCGCCATGCGTGGCCACCCGAAGGAGTTCTCCTGGCCTGCCTGGGCATAGCCGAAGCTGAGCGACGGCCCCTCCGCCGTCAGATCGAAGAACCAGCGCACCCAGCGCGGGTCACCGCCCCCGCCGTTGCCGCAGTAGACCGGCTCCAGCGACACCACGCCCTGCGCGGGCACCTCGCTGCAGTTCGTGCCGTCATATAGACCGGTGTCATACTGGTAGATGGGGTCGCTGCCGAGCATGCGGAAGATGGGCACCGAAAGCTGCGCCTTGGTATGCTGGGCGGGCATGTAGGCGTTTACCAGGCTGGGGTAGTACGCCTGATTCCAATAGCCGCCCCACAACGTATAGCCGTCGGTGCCCCACTGGTCCTTACAGTTGCAGGCGGCGGTGATGCCGTAGCGTTCGTGCAGGTAGCGCAGTGTGTGGGCATCCAGCACCCAGCAACCGGCGCTGATGGGATAACAGCCAAAGACATCGTGGAAGCGCGTCATCAGCATGTCCATCAGCCGCTCGCGCTCCTCCGGCGGGTAGCCGATGGTGAACCCAACATGACTGTGCCAGTCCCACGGGAAGCGCCCGCGCCAGACGATGCCCGCCGCCTCCACCTGCGGCTGCACCACTTCCAGCCACACCCCGACTTCCTGTCGCTCATCAAGATTATCTTTCAACAGCCTGATAATGCGTTCATCAAGCAGCGCGTCATACTGCAATAGCCACGTCGCCGGCAGCTTCAACTCGCGAATGAGCCGCAACTGCTCGCGGATCGGTTCGATGAGGTCCATCTCCAGCCGCGGTTCGCAGGCGCGGATGAAGTTGATGATATTGACGATGGTAGGAGAAGACACAAATGCTCCTTATCGTGATGCCACCGCCGTGCCAATACCGGTGGCGCCGTAACCGTTGCCGCAGAAGAAGAGGCGCAGGCCGTCGCTTTCATGAACGACGCAGGCGTATTCGACCATCTGCGCGTCCCAGGCGTCGGGGGTGTCGGCGCGCGGGGCGAGGGACAAGCTGCCGTCACCCTCGTTGCGATGCCACATATACCCATCTTCGCTCACTGCCTCGCCGATGCTGTAATAGCCCCAGCGGGTGCCGATGGCGCTGTAGAGCATGCGATACAGGTCACCGTCGCGCCAGACGAACGGCGCGGCGACAGCGATGTCTTCAAAGGAGACGTCTCGCCGTGGGCTCATAATCAGCCGGTGGTCAGTCCAGTGAAAGCCGTCGGTACTGTGGCAAACGGCGCAGTGCTTCTCCTGGTCCACGCGCACGTCGGCGTTCGGCGTACCCACCGCCAGCGTGTAGTACATCCGGTAGCGAACGCTGCCGTCCGGTTGCTCGTCCTCAATAATGGTGCCCCCACCGGCGATGCCCCGATTGCGGGGGAATTCCATAGTCTGGTCGCCGGTGATGATGGGCGCGTCGCTGTAGCGCGCGTAGTGGACGCCGTCCTCACTGATCGCCAACCCGATGCCGGGAAATCCCTGCAGGCCGGTGCCCGCGCTGCCCTCATTGCCAGTGAAGTAGAGATGCCAGCGATCACCGAACCGGTGCACCAGCGGCAGCACGCACCACGCGGCGCAAAAACTGCCCGGCACGCCGACATCCAGTACCACCCCGTGGCGTGTCCAGCGCGTCAGGTCATCCACCGGCGCCGTCGCCCGGCAAATACGGTGTCGCCCCGCGTCATCCGCACCGGCGTAGTATAGCTGATACTGATTTCCCACCCGCAGCGCGAACGGATTCATCACTCGCGTGCTGTCAAAAGGGCTTCCGGGCTGGGGCGGCAATATGGGGTTGTGGGAGTGGCGCTGCCAGCCAGCTGAACGCGATACATTTACAGTCATGCCTCGTTTTTCGTCCCTTCGCATGGTGATTCCTTTTGATAAACAATCAATAACCAGCCGCTCCCGCGCATATCCGCATTTTCACCTCTCACTGTTGTGCGCGTCCGCACCACACTGAAGCATGACACAAGTAACAACAAATTTTTTGACTTTTCTTATCAGCTTGGGAACCTTTAACCATTTCTCTCGTCTGAGTAAGCAATCAGTCGTAATCAGCCTTGTTCGGTCGGTAAGTGAGGCAGTCACCCCTATGCTGTGCCATTACCGTAAAGTGGGTGCCGGAACTGAGCCTGCAAGTTTCTGATCTGCGCAATTGCGTACCGTAAAGGAGGTACCTATGGGAGTCCAATACACGTGGCGCCGAGGGTTTACCCTCATCGAGTTGCTGGTCGTCATTGCGATTATCGCGATTCTGGCGGCCATTCTGTTTCCGGTGTTCGCGCGCGTCCGCGAGAAGGCGCGACAAAACACCTGTCTGAATAACCAGCGGCAGATCGCGCTGGCGATTCAGATGTATACGCAGGACAACAATGAAAAGTTCTTTCCCGATTCAGACCCCCAGGCCTGGTCCAACTACCTGCGCTTCTACAACGGGCCGGGTATCTACGACGATCCGACGTTGACCGGCACCGGTACCAATGCCGCGCCGGAATACGGCTTCAACAGCAACCTGTTCGGCAAATCACTCGGCAAAGTCGGCGCGCCGTCCAGTGCCGTAATGGTCGTGGATCTGGCGAAGAAATACTTTACGGACAACTACACCATTAACTCGACGCGCATTGACGATGGCATTGACGCGCGCCACAATGGCAGTTTCATCGTCGGCCTGGTTGACGGCTCGGTACAATCGCTTGCGGTGAAAACGGGAGAATCGAATCTGACAACGTTAAGCCGGAAAAAGCTCTCGCTCTCCGCGGCATTTAGCGGATCAGCGAGTAAATTGCCGTTTGTGCCTGACACCGGTAACCCGACCACGGCGACTGCCATTGTGCTGGACCCGAATGCGGGATTTACGGCCGGCACATTTAAAAATCGCAATCACCGTGCCTGGGTAAGTGGCCGTTCACCCGGATACTTTTTCTATCCGGATGTGCAGACGCATGACTGGGTTTGCGTGAATGGTCAGGCGCTGCCGGTTTCCAGTCTTGACGGCATGGGCTACAACTCCAATGACAGCACCGGCGCGTGGGAAGTGTGGATAACCGGCATGCAGCCGGCGGTGACGCTGGAAAAAATTCGTATCTACACCAGCGAC
>JAKIYB010000475.1 GCA_022708765.1 Armatimonadota bacterium
TGCAGCGCTCGCTCGCATCGCCGCCACGCGGCGCTCCGCGGCATCTACCGCCGCCTGCAGCCGCGCCACCTCCGCGCGCAGGTCCGTGTCATCTAATCGCGCCAGCCGCTCTCCCGCCATCACGGCGTCGCCTTCCTCCACAAAGAACGCCGTGATAGGCGCCGTCAACCGGCCGCTCACGTCGGATATAGTTCCTTCCACCACGCCGGTGGAGGACAGGGAGAGCTGCAGGACACCCATGGTCACCGGCGCCGTCGCGACAGGCAGCGGGCGGGGGAGCGCCAGGTAGACGATGAAGGCCGCCAGCAGCACCAGGATCAGTGCCCACCAGGGAAAACGCCTGCGCGTCGTCGCGGGTCTGGCCACCATGTTCCTCCATGCGGGGAGTGCGTTCGGATTTCCTGACGATATTATACCCTGCTTTCCGCGTATTCTCCTGTCAGACCTGCGGCGGCGGCGGGAGGCGGCAGATGACAACGGGCGAAAATGTGGCCACTGTTTGTGACCGCAGGCGTCCATCGCGTTCGTTCTCGCGGGGCGGAGGCGGGTATCAGGCATCAGGGAGGGGCGTGCGATGTCTGAGACGAC
This sequence comes from Armatimonadota bacterium, assembly GCA_022708765.1. Classification (GTDB taxonomy): domain Bacteria; phylum Armatimonadota; class Hebobacteria; order CAIYQO01; family CAIYQO01; genus JAKIYB01. The sequence goes on from JAKIYB010000475.1 coordinate 589, forward strand.
CGAGTTATCCGCCGAGCAATTGCGCCGGGCGTGCGATCCCGCGGGGTTCACGTTTCGCAGCACCGAGGAGTTGGCCAGCCTGGAGGAGATTATCGGGCAGGAGCGGGCGCTGCGGGCTATTGATTTCGGCATTGATATTCATACGCCGGGCTATCACATGTATGCGCTAGGGCCGGGCGGCACGGGGAAGACTACCACGGTGCGCAAGTTCCTCGAGCACGCGGCGGCGGCACGCCCGGTGCCGGACGACTGGCTCTATGTGAACAATTTTGACGAGCCCGACAAACCCCGCGCGCTGCGCCTGCCCGCCGGCGTGGGCTGCCGCCTGCAGGCGGACATGGACCACCTGGTGGACGAGTTGCGCGGCGAGGTGCCGCGCGCATTCGAGAGCGACGAATACGAAAGTCAGCAGGAGCAGTTGACGACGGAACTGCAGCGCCGGCACCAGGAGCTAATTCAGGAGGCGAACGACTTCGCCCAGCAGCAGGGCTTCGTCATCATGCAAACGCCGCAGGGATTGATGATCGCCCCGATGGCGGACGGCGGGATGATGAGTCCGGAGCAGATTCAGCAGCTCGACGACGACACGCGCCATCGGCTGGAAGCCGGGCACGACGAAGTGCAGACGAAACTGCGCGACACCATGCGGCGCATGCAGCAACTGCATCAGGAAGCGCGCGGTCGCGCGAGCGAACTCGATCGGCAGACAGTGTCCTACGCCGTGGGGCACCTCATTGACGACCTGCGGGAGCGCTACCGCGAATACGCGCCGGTAGTGACGCTGCTCGATGAAATCAGCAAAGACATTCTGGAGAACGTCACTGCCTTCCGGCAGATTCGCCAGGTAGAGGAGATGCGCGAGGAGCAGGCGCCCTTCGCGGCGATGCTCGGTCGCGAGCTGCCGAATTTCGACAAATACCGCGTGAACCTGGTGGTGAACAACTGCGATACCCACGGCGCGCCGGTCATCCTCGCCCGCAACCCCAGCTACCAGAATCTGATCGGGCGCATCGAGTACCAGGGACAACTCGGCACGCTGGTGACGAATTTCACCATGATTAAAGGCGGGCTGCTGCACAAGGCGAACGGCGGCTACCTGATGTTGGACGCACGCGACGTGCTCACCCGCCCCGCCGCCTGGGAGGGGCTCAAGCGCGCGCTGCGCACGGGGGCGGTGGAGATCGAATCACTGGCGGAGGCGGTGGGAGCGGCGGCATTCGCCACGCGCACACTGGATCCGGAGCCGATTCCGCTGGACATCAAGGTGGTGCTCATCGGCGATCCGATGATTTACTACCTGCTCTTCTTCTACGATCCCGACTTCCGCGAACTCTTCAAGGTGAAGGTGGATTTCGCGCTGCACATGGCGCGCACCGAGGACACGACGGACCAGTACGCGCGCTTCATTGCCACCGTCTGCCGCGAAGAGCAGTTGCCGCACTTCGACCCGTCCGGGGTGGCGCGGGTGGTAGAGCACGGCGCACGGCTCGTAGAGCATCGTGACAAGCTGGTGACGAAATTCGGCGATATCGTGGACCTGGTGCGCGAATCCGCCTACTGGGCGCGGAAAGCCGGACACGAGCTGGTGACGGGCGACGACGTAACGCGGGCCATTGAGGAGAAGGTGTATCGCTCAGACCAGATTCAGCAACTCATCAAGGAAGCCATCGCGCAGGGATCGCTGCTCATTGACACCGAGGGGGCGTATGTCGGGCAGACGAACGGGCTGTCGGTCATCTCGCTGGGCGACTACGCTTTCGGCCGACCCACGCGCATCACCGCCAGCGTCCACGTGGGCGATGAGGGCGTACTGAACATTGACCGCGAGATCGAACTGGGTGGAAAGATTCACAACAAAGGCGCGCTCATCCTCGCCGGCTATCTGGGAGAGACTTACGCTACCGACGTGCCGCTGGCGCTCTCCGCGCGCATCACCTTTGAGCAGACGTATGAGGAAGTGGAGGGCGACAGCGCCTCTTCCGCCGAGCTCTACACGTTGCTTTCCGCGCTGTCCGGGTTCCCCATCCGCCAGGATTTCGCGGTGACGGGCTCGGTGAACCAGCACGGCCGGGTGCAGGCCATCGGCGGCGTGAACGAGAAAATCGAGGGATTTTTCGACGTGTGCCGCGCGAAGGGCCTGACTGGCAATCAGGGCGTGCTCATCCCGCAAAGCAACGCGCAGAACCTGATGCTGCGCCCGGACGTGGTGGACGCGGTGCGCGAGGGTCAGTTCCACATCTACCCGGTGGCGACGATTGACGACGGCATCGCGCTGCTCACCGGCAAGCCCGCCGGCGCGCGCCGTCCCGACGGCAGCTATCCCGAGGGCACCGTCAACGGCGCCGTTCATCGCCGCCTCACCGACCTGGCGCAGAAAGAGAAGGCGTTTTTCAAACCGGAGGAGCGGAAGAAAGCGGCGTAGTTCACCTCTCCCCTCAACCCCTCCCCCTCGCTCGTTTCGGGAAGGGAGCGAGGGGGAGGGGTTGCGCCCGATAGAAGAAAGCGAGGGATGATGGCTGACGCCGTTGTTCGTCCGCAATCGGTGGTCGCGCGAAATACCATCACCATCGTGACCGCATCGGTGGCGATGTTCATGCTGGGAGCGGTATACGCCTACGGGGTGCTGCTGCCGGCGCTGATGGCGGAGTTCGGCTGGGCGCGGGCGGAGGCGGCGCTGCCGCAGGCGGTGTTGCTGTTCGTCTACGCGGTGGGGATGGCGCTGGGCGGGGCGCTGCAGGATCGCGCCAGCCCGTCCGGCGGGGCGATGTTCGGGGGAGTGCTTTTCGGCGGCGGGCTGCTGCTGGCGAGCGCGGTTCCCAGTCTGGGCGGATTAGTCGGGGCATACGGCATCCTCAGCGGCGTCGGTTTCGGGTTCATGTATATCGCCTGCGTCACCGCCGCCATGCGTTCCTTCCCCGGGCGCCGTGGGCTGGCGGCGGGAACGGTGGTGGGGGCGTTCGGCCTGGGTGCGTTTGTCTGGGCGCCGCTGGCGCAGGCGGGCCTGCCGGAGTTGGGGTGGGACGGCGTGATGCGCGCGTTCGGCATGCTTTGCTTCGTGCTGCTGCCGCTGCTCGGTGTCTTCGTGCGGGCGCCGCATCCCCTGCACCTGCCACATGGCGGGCGCGGGGCAACGCTGGCGGGAGCG
>JAKIYB010000476.1:0-233 GCA_022708765.1 Armatimonadota bacterium
GAGAGGCGGTCTGCGCGGAGGTGAGATACCCCTGGCCGGTCATGATCGCGGTGATGGCGGCGGCCAGCGCGCGCCCCTCGTCGCTGTCATACGCCAGTCCATTCGCCATGAGCAGCGCACCCAGGTTGGCATAGCCCAGCCCCAACGGGCGGTACTTTTTCGAATTCGTGGTAATCAGCGGCGTCGGGTAGGCCGCGCGGTCTACGATGATCTCCTGCGCGAGAATCATGATG
>JAKIYB010000476.1:243-3721 GCA_022708765.1 Armatimonadota bacterium
CGAAGACAGGTTGCAGGCGCTGTCGTCGAGGAACATGAACTCGGAGCATGGGTTGCTGGCGTTAATGCGGCCGGAGTTGGCGCAGGTGTTCCAGTCATTGACCGTGGTGTCGAACTGCATGCCCGGATCGCCGCAGAGATGCGCCGCTTCCGCCAGTTCGCGCATCAGGTCGCGAGCGCGGTAGGTTTCAATGGGGTCAGCGCTCACCACGCCGCGTGTCTGCCAGGCCTTGTCACGGATGACCGCGTCCATGAAGTCGTCGGTGACGCGCACGGAGTTGTTCGAGTTCTGGAACATGATGCTGGAATAGGCTTCGCCGCCGAAGGAGCCGTCGTAGCCGGCTTCGATCAGTGCCCACGCCTTTTTCTCCTCGTGCGCCTTGCACCAGATGAATTCATGGATGTCCGGGTGGTCAATATTGAGGATGACCATCTTCGCCGCCCGCCGCGTGCGCCCGCCCGACTTGATGACCCCGGCGAAGGAGTCAAAGCCCCGCATGAAGGAAACCGGTCCGGAAGCGAATCCGCCGCTGGAGAGGCGTTCCTTGCTGCCGCGCAGCGAAGAGAAATTCGTGCCGGTGCCGGAGCCGAACTTGAACAGCATCCCCTCGGTGCGCGCCAGCCCCAGGATGGAGTCCATGGTGTCCTGCACTGAGTTGATGAAGCAGGCGGAGCACTGCGGCTCGGTTTCCACCCCCACGTTGAACCATACCGGGCTGTTGAAGGCAGCCTTCTGATAAAGCAGCAGGTGGGTCAACTCGTCGGCGAAGATGTCCCGCTCCGCTTCGCTCTGGAAATACCCGTCCTCCAGACCCCAGGTACTGATGGTCGTCACCACCCGCCCAATGAGCGCGCGCAGGCTCTTCTCGCGGTTCCCTTGCGCAACGCGAAAGTATTTGGACACGACGACGTTTGTGGCAAGCTGCGACCACGCGACGGGCATCTCTACGTCATCCGCCTCGAAGATCACTTCGCCATTCTCCGCAACGATGCTGGCGTGACGATGCTCCCATTCCACCTCGTCGAAGGGATGCACCCCTTCCTGTGTGAAATAGCGCTCGATATGCAGTGCGCCGGCCGTGTCATGGCCGAAGAGACCGATTGTATCAGCGGTGCCGGGCAGCGGTAAATCGGTATTGGGCATGGGGGCACTCCTTTTTGTGATAGATGATATCAGGTGCCTGAATGGCGTTCAGGCTGGAAAACAGAGACAGTACACCCCTTACAGGGACGCGAATTTGGGCAATCACCGTCACCGATGCCGGTGACGTCAGCGTATAGGTATCTTCGCCGTGTCGCTCTCTTGCGGGTCGAAGAGCGTTTGCTGCTCCTCTGCGAGCCGCTCGCGGCGCGCGCGCTCGAGCAGGCGTTCAATCTCGTGCAGGAAGGAGATCAGATCCTGAAACTCCTTATACACGGATGCGAAACGCACGTAGGCCACTTCGTCCAGATCGCGGATGCGCCGCATCACCAGGTCACCGATCTGCGTGGACGGCACTTCGTCGCGCAGCGAGTCGCGCAGCGCGCGCTCGATATCGTAAACCACCCCTTCAATCGCATCGCGGCTTACCGGCCGCTTCTCACAGGCGCGGGTGATGCCCAGCAGCAGTTTCTCACGGTCGAACAACTCGCGACGGCCATCCTTCTTAATGACGAAAAGCTGTGGCTCTTCACACCGCTCATATGTGGTGAAACGGCGACGGCACTCCTGACATTCCCGACGGCGCCGAATGGTGCCCTGGTCGTCATTCGTCCGCGTCTCGATGACGCGCGTATCGTCTGCATGACAGAGTGGACAACGCATGATTTTTGCTTTGCTCCGCAGGTGCTCTTGTGGGGCAGAAATATCCTACCGCACTAGACGTAGGGTGTCAATAGGGGAATTGAGGAAATATTGACACTAGATATGTGAAAGATGCTTCCTTGCCTCCCGGCCAGGCGCTTCCATCTACACGGCTGTGTATGCACGCGCGCCGGCGTTCCTGGTCGCGGAGCGTCAGGAGGTGCCCTGGCAAGGATGCAACGCATCGGCAGCCCGTGCCTACCGTTGTTGTGCGTCTTCCTGTCCTCCCCGCGTCGTGAAACTCACCTTGCCGTCGAATCCTTCGTCACTTTCCGGCAGGAAGCGCTCCCCGTGATTCCGAAAATATAGACATACCGATGATCTTCACCCGCTTCGTGCCTGCAAAGATACAGTATGCCTACCGCTGGGACGCCCGCGCCGCCTGGCTGACGGGCCTCTATATGGGGATGACGATGCCCTTCTTCGGGGTAGTGGCGCGCGATGACCTGGGCGCCACCGATCTGGAGATTTTCATCCTTACCTCCGCGCCGTTTATTGGCCACCTGCTCAGCATGCTCGTTGCCTGGCATATGCAGGATCGCCCGAAGAAACCCTATGTCTACTGGTTGGGTATCCTCGCGCGCGGGCTGGTGCTGCTCCTCGCCTTCGCCACCACCAGCCGCCTCTTCATCGGCATCCTCATCGCCTCGCAAATTGCCGGCTGCTTCACCTCACCCGCGTATGCCGCGATGATGAAGGACGCCTATCCTGACGCGTATCGTGGCCGCATGATGGGTCTAGTGCGCGTAGGGATGACGGTAATGACGATGCTGGCCAGCGTCACTGTTGGGCGGCTGATGGATAACGGCCTACCATGGATCTGGGTAATGACGGCCGCCGGCCTTGCCGGCCTGGCAGTCGCGCACGAATTGGCGAAACCCGGCTGGCGCATCGTTGCTGTCGCCGGATTCCTCGGCATGGGCGTGTTGGCCGCGCCGTGGCTGAATGGCGCGCTGCAGATCACCTATCAACAGGTCTTCATCGTCGGCGCGCTCCTTGGCATGCTGGCAATGTGGTTGTTTAACCACCTGCCGGAAGGCGCGGTGGAGACTGATCCGGCAAAGCGCTTCAATCTGCTGGAAGGGCTGGGTACCCTCGTCACCGATTGGCGCTTTGGCCTGTATTCGCTGGCGTTCTTCATCTTCGGTTTCGGTAATCTGTTGCAAGTGCCGCTCATCCCAATGTTCCAGGTGGACGAACTGCATATCACCAAAGCGTGGGTGGGTATGCTGGCCATGATAACCGCCGGGGTGAGCGCGCTCTTCTACTTCATCTGGGGACGTGTGATGGATCGCTTCAGCCCGTTTCTCGCCGTTGTCCTCTCCTTCGCGATATGGGGCTTCTCACCGTTTGTCTATGCCAGCGCCCACAGCATCCCCACGCTCATCATCGCCTCAGTGCTCGTTGGCATCGCCCAGCCGGGCATTGATCTCACCTGGCTCAACGCCGTCATGCAGTTTGCCGACCGCCGCGATATCCCGCGCTATGCCGCCACTCATACCTTCCTGGTCGGCATCCGCGGCCTGCTCGCGCCTTTCATCGGCCTTGCTATTTTCCGCGACGTGCATGGCAATTTCCGCGTCAGCTTCCTCATCTCCGCCGCCGTCATCTGGGCCGGCAGCCTGCTCATGCTGGC
>JAKIYB010000477.1 GCA_022708765.1 Armatimonadota bacterium
CGGCCACCTTGATATCCTCGATGTCGCTGACATCAAAGCCCATGCGGCAGGCGACCGCTGCCACGGTCAGGCGGGCCACCGCCACGAATTCCGGCCGATTCGGCAAGCGTAACTCCACGTGACACCCAGTACAGGTAGCCATCAGGATTCCGTCCCCTCTTGCGTCAAGTGTGCGATCGCGTCCTGCTCGGTGGCGTCTATGGGGAAGACCGTCACCAGATAGGTCACTTCCAGCAGCTTTTGCACTTTCGGCGGCGGCGCGACGAGTCGCACGCTGCCGCCCTGCTCTTGCGCGCGCACCAGCGCGCCTTTCAGCAGTCCCAGTCCGGTACTGTCCAGATAGTCCGTTCTCCGCAGGTCCACGACAAGGTGGTAGTACCCTTTCTCCAGCAGGTCTAACAGCACTTCTCTGGCTTGCGGCGACGTATAGACATCAATTTCGCCGGAGAATGCCACAACGGCCAGGTGTTCATTCACACATCGGGTTTGCACTTCAAGGTTCATTGCCGTTCCCACCGTCTTCCCTCCCCGACCGCATCTCATCGGTCTTTGCCATGCCGCTTTCGCCACGCTTTTCGTTATCGCGTTCAGTGTAGCGTGTTTTTGAGCGGCGGGGTGCGCGCATCCTCGCGCAATGTCCCTTTTCGCGCCGACGATTGCCGGCGATGGGTTACTCCAGACCGACCTGGCGGCGCATGCGGGCGGCGCCATCGCGGGCACCGGCCTTCGCCGCTTCGGCGGCGCGCGTCAGATCCGCCTTCACCTGTTCCACGCCATCGCGCAGATCACCGAGGCGTTCTCGCATTTCTTCCATGAGGGTTTCGCGCGTTTCCTCGCCCGACTTCGGCGCGAAGAGCAGCGCGGTGACGGCGCCCACCACGGCGCCCACCAGCAAGCCGGCCATCAGGCCCGGCCACGCGGACTGTCGGGGGTCTTCAGTCATCGTCGTGCTCCTTTTCTTCTTGTGTTACTACCGGCGATATGCCCGGCGCCGGAAGGACCCGACGCCGGGTATAGCATAACGGAAATCGCCCCCTGATGCAAAACCAACAGGGGTTGCCAGGCGCGCAAGGCAAGCCTCACGCCCGTCTGTTTATAACTACGCGCTCAGCGCCCGCGCGTGGCCCAATACCGCTTCCAACGCCTGTATTCCTTCGGCTTCCGCGTCGCGCGCCCCCGCCAGCAGTCCCGCCAGACGGCGACGCTCGGTCAGCGCCGGCGCGGGACCGGGATACGGCCATGCCGCGCAGACCGCTTCCAGCGCGCCAGCGACACGGCGGTATGCCTCCGCGGCGTTGGCATACTCCACTCCAAGCTCGGTAAGAAAGGCCGCGGCATGGCGACGGCACTCGGCGAACACATGGTGCGAAAACGACAGGTGATCGGACGCGTGCGCCAGTTCTTCTTCATTGAAGGCGGCGATCCACACCGCCCAGGCGTCTCCACCGAAGGTCCACTGTGCCTCAGGGGGATTGGGCCAACGGTGCCAGGTGACTGCGCCGCGCAGCGCAAGTTCACGCGCGGCGGCGCGATCCACTCTCGTTTTCGGCGCGGGATACAGCGCCCACACCTGGCAGGTATTCAGTCCCAGGCGCAGGTACGGCACGCGACCGTCAAGTTGTTCAGCGCCCGGTCCTCGCACGATATATTCCAGGCGGTCGGCATCATAGCCCACCGCGAGATAGAATTCCGGATAGACGGCGTCCCAGAGGATGGCGGGACGGCCTTCATCAATGCTCTCCACCGTGCGCTGCCAGATGAGCTCGCGCGCTTCGTCAGCGCCACGCATATCGCAGGAAGCGCAGACGCGGCGCAGCGAGAGCATTTGCCGCAGCGGGAAGAGAATGGCGCCCCAATCCCACGCCGTGGGGCCGCTTGGACAGAGCGTGCGCTCAATGTTGAGGATGAACGCGTGGCCGGAATAGCCAAAGAGGTCGGTGAGGGTGATCGTGTCGTCCCAGGTGCGCACCGCCCCGTAGAGGGCTGCCATCATCGAGGTGGCAAGGGCTGGTGTCTGCACCTGGGGGAGTATTGTAGGCATGGCCGTATCCTCCCATCGTCAGGATTCACACGTGCACCGTGCACGTAGATTATTCTTTCGTCATGGCACGGAAAAGTCCTGCTCATTTTTTAGCACTGCATTGTCGGGTTTTATAACGGGTGGGATTGGCGCGCGCTGAGGTGAAGAGGTGAAGGGGTGACGATTCTGGGCGTTACGAATACGCTAGTTGGGGGCCAGGGGTCATTGGTGACAATCATCGCATGACACCTTGCCGCCGAGGCGGCGGCACTCGTTCGGGCGGAAAATTCACTCTCAAATGGGGACGTGCGGCTACGGGTGGAATAAATGGTGACGGGTACGAAGAATTGCAGGTGGATCATCTGATAGGGGTGTGGATTGGCGGTATTATTCGTACCCGTCACCATTTAGTGTTACTACCGCACATCACGTTCGCCACCCCCTGAAGAAGGTGGCGAACCAGCAGAAGCACGCTGATGCTCTTTGACAAATGCATCGCGCTATGGTGGGGAATGCGGGCACTGAAGAACCCCCCGCGAGGCCATGCGGCCAAGCGCCCCTCTGCAGGAACGCAATGGTTCGAGCTGACCAACCGGGTGCCAAGCAAAGCGCTATTCACATATCAAAGAGCACCAGCGTCCTTGCTCTTGTTCGCACCCGCCTTTCAGGGGGGTAGGGGATGAAAGTCACCCGGTGGTGATGAACATCGTACGATATGTGCCTCGTACAGGCCCGCTGTTCAGCCCATTGAGGCCGAGCAACGGACGCGCGTCCCGATGTTATCGGGACGCGGCCCCGTAAGGGGATGTTCAGAGGAGGCAACTCCGATTTCATCGGGATCACTGCATTACTGAATACAGACATGCCGGAGTCGTATCGTTTCGGAATTAGCCCTCGTCCATACCCAGTTCCCACATGGCCTCCAGGTCTTTGCTGGAGTAGGCCCGGAAAGCGATGAGGGTGTTGGTGGAAGTGATGCCGGGGATGCGCTGCAGGTGGGCGGTGACCAGGTCGGCCAACTCTTCATGCTGGCGTATACGAGCAATCGCCACCAGATCATAATCGCCAGCCACCGAATAGGCTTCGGCGATGCCATTGACGCGCATGAGGGCATCCGCCACGTCAGGTACTTTCCCCTGCTCTACGGTGATGAGAATTACGGCTGTGACCATCGTTCGGTTCCTCCCGTACAAGCTATTCGACGCCTGGAAATAGTTCCCTTGTGACTGCTGGTCCTGCTGTGTGGAAAACTGGTAGAATCGGTGGGTGAATTCGCGTGAAGGAGAGCGGCGATGCGCAATCTCTGGTGCGCTGTGATTATTAGTTTGCTGGGGGTAATGACGATGGCGGGACATACCGCGCAGTTTGGGGCGCCGATGGACAACACCTTTACGGCAACGCTGGACGGTACGGCGCAGCGCTACGTGGTGATGCTGCCGGAGCCGTTTGCCTCGACGGCAACATATCACTTGATGGTAGCCTTGCACGGGCATGGCTCGGATCGCTGGCAATACGTGCGTGACGCGCGCGATGAATGCCGGGCAGCGCGAAATGCCGCCGCGCGCTACGGGATGATTTTCGTCTCGCCGGATTACCGGGCGACAACCTCGTGGATGGGGCCGGCGGCGGAAGCCGATCTGCTGCAGTTGCTGGCGCTGCTGAAGACGCGGTACCGCATCGGCAAGGTGTTTCTCGC
>JAKIYB010000478.1:0-3403 GCA_022708765.1 Armatimonadota bacterium
GGGCGGTATTGATAAGGAGCGCCCCATGCTTGATACGCGTGATGGTCTCCGCGTTGATCATGTGCCGGGTAGAGGGCAGCAGTGGCGCGTGCAGCGTTATGATGTCGGCATTCGCCAGCAAATCGTCAAAGGCGACGTAAGAGAAATTCAACACTTCGGCTATCAGCGGATTGGGTTTTACATCATACGCGATGACACGCATGCCGAAACCGATGGCAATGCGAATGACATGCAGCCCGATACTGCCAGCGCCGACCACGCCGAGGGTTTTTTCCTTCAGGTCAAAGCCTTCGAGGTTCGCCAGCGAAAAATCCCCGGCAACCGTACGCTGATACGCTTTATGAATCTTTCGCGAGAGTGAGAGGATTAACGCAAAGGTATGCTCGGCTACTGTGTTGTCGCCGTAGCGCGGCACGTTGGAGACGAGAATGCCGCGTGCGTTGCAGGTTTCCAGGTCAATGTGATCGTAGCCTGTTGAGCGAGTGGCGATGAATCGCAGCGCGGGCATGGCATCGAGAATATCTTTTGTCACACGCGAGTGCACGAAGACGGAGAGGATTTCCGCATCGGCGAAGGCGGAACTCATACATTCGTCAATCGGCGATTCGCAAACCACCTCCACTCCCGGCAACTGCTCGGTGATGTAGGCCACCTCATCGGGATTCAACTCCACCATCACGGTGCGAGGGGTTTCCACGCTCATCGTTTCATTCCTCCGCTTCACGATACAGGCTCTCTCAATTATAACCACGATTCAGGATGGATACGCCAGGCATGTCAACAGGATTCTACGTATAACGCGACGAAACCAAAGTCTACCGCATTCGTGAAGGAGACCTGATGCGCGAAGTCATAGACCTTATCACCGTCGGCAGTCTCATTGTCGAAATTACGCCCACGCAGCCGGGGGAAACGCTGGATACTGCCCGCCACTATACGCTGGTGGCAGGTGGCGCGGCGGCGAATACCGTGTTTGCCATGGCGCGGCTGGAAGTGGGGGTGCGCTTCATCACCGCCGTGGGCGATGACGAATTCGGCACGCTGGCGACGCGCGAATTGGTGGCGTTCGGCGTTGACACCTCACGAGTGCGCCGCGTGCCGGGACAACTAACCCCCGCGTCCTTTTGCTCAGTGGATGGGCTGGGCGGCAAACAGTTCCGCTTTTATCGTTTTCCCGGTTACTCGTCGCCGATGGAGGGACTGCGGGAGGACGATTTTGCGGACGTGGAGGCGTGCCGTCTCTTTGACTTCAGCGAAGGCAGCATTCGCGAGGATGCTCTCCGACCGCTAGTCTTTGCCGCCGCGCGTCGCGCGCGACAAGCGAGGGTACCTGTGCTCTATGCGATGAATTTTCGGCGCGGTGCCTGGGGACGTCCTGACGATGCCATTCGCGCTATCGAGCGTGACGCCGTTGCGCTAGCCGACATCGTTGTGCTGAACGCCGAAGAGGTGAGCTTCCTGACGGAACGTCCCTGGAAAGACGGCCTGGCGGTGATGCAGGCGTATGGGCCACATGTCGTGGTGATGACGCGTGGAGGCGATGGTTCAATGGTGGTACAGGTGGGCAACACGCGCACTGAAATCCCCCCTTACCGCGTGCCGGTTATCTATGACGTTGGCGCAGGAGATACTTTCCATGCTGGCCTGGTGGCGGCGGCGCTGCGGGGAGAGCCGCGCCGTCTCACACTTGATGAGTGGGCGGTGGCGGTTCGCTTCGGCGCGGCGACGGCGGCCATTCGGGTTTCCACTTCCGCCGACCCACGCGATCTGCCAACACTCGGTGACGTGGAAGCCTGGATGGCACGCACTAATTGACGCCTCTATATGACCGTTACTGCTGTTTATTCTTGCACCATCGTCACTTTCACCCGGTTCATCTTGCCGCTTCGCTTTACCGTCACATTGCGGGCGTCTTTCGGACAGTAGACGGTGATCGTCTTTCCGTCATAGACAAGCGCAGCGGAAGAAGCCGTAGCGAGGGTGATGCCGCCAGCGCTGATGGAGCCGTCAAGCACCATCAGCCGCAGCGGAGCCGCGCCGCCGATGCGTGCAAATCCTGCCTGGCCGGCGAAACGCACCAGTTTATCGGTATATGTGACAGGATGTTGACAGAGGAAGAGGCGGTCCTCGCCGTCTTTCCGCGTGACCGCAACGCCGGTACCTTCGGCGATAGTACGATAGACCGGCACAGGCGAGCCAGGCCAGCGCGGAGCGAGCAGCGTCAGGTAACTTGTTTTACCCGCAGGCTGCTCGATACGCACAAGCTGTTGAAATTCATACATCCGCGGATTGTTGTTATACGGTGCGTGCGCGCTAACACCCGCGGCATCCGTTATGATATTCGGCGCCGATGGAGTTGCGATAAATAGGTCCAGGTCTACTCCGCATTGGCCGGTGAAGTACTGCAGTTGCCCGGCCAACACCGGGGCATCTCTCCAGTTTTTACCCATATTCGCGAGCCAGGTCTCGTCCGTGCCTTTCAGCAGCACTACACCAGGCTGCTCAATACCTTCCGGCTGCACGGCTTTAGACAGCACCCACCAGTGCAACGCGCTGGCGACATTGGCACGAGTTACATCATCGCGCACAAGGAGATACACGGGATCATCCCTGTTCAAATCTTTGGCGAAGAGCGTGCCACGCCACCAGGCACCGTCGAGCGTACGGCCGTCGGCATAATCCGCAAGCACGCCAAGGCTGGCGAAGGTTTGCATGGTCCCCAGGCCGTTCGTCCAATCTTGATCATGCATGCCATCAGCGAAGAGCACCCGATTGCCAAAGGGAACACTCATCAGAGTCGGCTGGCCTTTTTGTCCCATCCAGTAGCCGCCGAAGCGCGGTAACAGCGGCGCTCCTTTCCCATAGAAGTAGAGGGCGCCGTTATTCGCTTCGTACAAGTTCCAGGCGAATGGATCATGCCGGAAGACAATATTCGACTCGTATTCGCTGCCCACCTGGCTGCGGAAGATGGCGCCCATGCCTTCCCAGCGGCGGCTGCGCAGTGGCGGGACCGCGCTGGACTCCGCCGGCAGCTTGCTGAATGCCAGCAGCGTGAGTGACAGGTCGCGCCCCCCGGTGGTACCCATGCAGTCCGGTGATGGTTTACCCTGCTGTTCCCAGTACCACCGCATCATACGGCCATGGTCGGGGTCGCCTGCGCCGAATGGGTCCGCGCCGATCATAAAGGTGGGATCAATGACTCCGGAAGAGCTGCGGCCGATTGGATGGTAGACTCGACGCCCGCCCACACGCGGCTCCGGCGGTGTCAGCATGTCGCCCATATACTGGAAGGTCATCTTTTCGTGGTGCAGCCATTTGTCAACCTCCGGTCCGTGGATGCCGGCGCGGAGCAGCGCGTTCCAGAACGGCCCGAAGCGCATAGTGTCGCGTGAAGAATAAAATG
>JAKIYB010000478.1:3413-3680 GCA_022708765.1 Armatimonadota bacterium
CACGCCGCTGGGTGCCACGGAGGCGGGCATTACCCGCTCGTTCTCATCCAGCGCGTATTGCAACCATATCGGCAGCTTCGGATGATTGTTCAGCATGCAGGCCGTCATCGCCCGCACTGAGTAATAGCAGTGCTTCTGATTGGGCGTACCCTGTACATAGCCGGGGTAGGGATCTGGTTTATTCGGTTCGTAGGCATAATTCGGCGGGCACCACATCGGATCGTGCATGACATAGACCATGAAGGCCAGCCTGCTTAAGAACGCCTT
>JAKIYB010000479.1:0-3385 GCA_022708765.1 Armatimonadota bacterium
CGCCGCTTCCACGGTGTAGCCGTTCTTCCCGATGATGCAGGCATACCGGCTGTCTTCCGGCAGCGCCTCCGCGCCCCAGTTGTCGGTACTCGGCGTGAGTTGCAGAATCGGCTCCGCCTGCCAGGGATGAGTGGATTTCGTCAGGTAGCGTCCGGAAGCCACGTTGCAGGAGGGCGTGTCCAGGTAGAAGCCCATGCCGTCCTGTTCCCAGAATTTGCCGGGCACTTTCGACTTCGCCGATAGCGGTACCACCGAGTTATCCTGCGCGGCGAGCGCCAGGAACAAATACGTGTCGTCGTAGGCGGCGCGCACACGTCCCTGGCAATCCTTCTCACCATGGAAGTCGTTGCACCAGCCGCCAGCCAGGTTGCGCTGATCCACGACGATGGCGTTGCCGATCTTTGCCCAGTCGTCGAGTTTACCGTCAATGGTGATGGTCCCTTTGGCCACGGCGGGGAAGAAAAAGCGCTGCGTTTCGGCATGCGCCAGCAGGCCGGTGGCCAGCAGCAACAGGCAGAGCGCGGAGCGCAAGTAAATGGAGAGCGTCGTCATAGTGTCCTCCTGATTGGATGTCGGAGTAGCGATGTGTGGTTTGACACGGTGGCGGGTGTTTCGTCGCGGGGTGAAGGTGTCCGCCGGATACCGCTTGCTTGGATAATATGACAGCGCTGTCTAAATGTCAACGGATGAAAGAGGAATTGCCGCTGGCATGCGGAATACTTGCGCAAGTATCGCCGGCGCGTTGTTTTACCGCGCGCCGTGTCAAACGTTGTTATCAGGCATGACATTCGTCCCTCCAGAGGTATCACATGCTATTGTCCTGCTTACGTCCGCTGTCACTGCTGCTGCTGCTCTGCGGCGCGGCTGCGGTTTTTGCCGCGCCCCCGACATTTGATGATCGCCAGCCTAGGCCGGTTACCCGCGTCTTCCAGCTTAAAGAGATGTTAGAGCATCCTTATACCGATGAGCTGGTAAGCTACGCCATCACCTTTAAACCGGGAGAATGTCGCGATGCGTCCCTGCGCCTGCGGGACGACACCGGAAACGAGGTGACCTACCAGCTCTCCGATGCCGCGATGCATGCGGACGGTACGCTGAAGTCGGCGTCGCTCTGGTTCTGGGTGGATGAACTGCCGGCGCTGGGCGAACGAGCCTTCACCCTCTATGGCTCCGCATCGAAAAAATGCCGGGCGCCGCGATGGCCGAAATCACCGGTGACCTGGACGGCGCTAGACGCGGATACCGTCGAGGTTAACAACGGTATATTTTCACTGCGGCTGGCCGGCAATGTGATGTTCCCGGAACCGCGGAATGCCGCCGAAGTCGGCGGACCTTTGCGCGGCTTCAAAGGCGCCGATGGCGTGTGGCGCGGCGCCGGCAAGCTGCGTGTTGAATCGCCGGTTATCGGGCACGGCATACGCATCGTCGAGCAGGGACCGCTCTGGACAACCTTCGTGTCTCGTATCAGTTTCGTCGCCCCACCGGGCACCGGTGGCACGGCGGATGGGCCCTATTACGAGATGCGCGTCAGTCTCTATCCGGGCCGCGATTATTGCAAGGTGAGCGAGAAGAGCGACTTTCCGCTGCGCCTGGAACCGCTGCCGCGTGACGCCATCTGTCAATCGGAAGATCCGAATAACACGGAGAACTGGCGCACGCTGCCCTGCCCGGCGGACAATTTCGTCTTTGACGTGACGGCAGGATGGGGTGCCGATTACCTCTACGCTCATAACACCTGGAGCCGGAAATTCCTTAACTTCCCGCTTGACCGCTTCCGCTGCGCCACCGCCCTGCGCGCGGCGCTACCTTTCCTTGATGGCGGTTGGTTCGCCACCTACAGCTCAAAAGGCCAGGATCTGTTCGGTATGGTGGGCATTGACGCCAGCCATTGGCAGTATCCCGATAACACCCCGCATCCCACCGCGCGCACGCCAGGCTGCCACGCGGAGATTATGTTCCTCAACGAACCCGGCAGCGGCGCCTACTTCCGCCTGCCGTTGTCCCGCATGCAGCGCCACTGGCTGCTGGTGGTCACCACGCGAGAGAAAGTGGTGAAAGACGCCGCCTGGGTGGAGTCGCAGAAAAAGAAGGGCTTTTATTCCTGGTTCGGCGACCGCATTCAGCCGGAAACCTGTTACCTCTGGCAACTCCGCTACAAATTTGGCGACCTGCCGCTCAACAAGGTGAAGGAATGGAAGCTTGATTACGCTGAACCCCGCTCGGCGCATCCGAATCTGTTCCCCGAAATGCGCGACCGGGAAGCGGTGTTGAAGAATCTCGAAAACTTCCCACCGATGAAGCAGCATTTCGAGCGGATGTATAACACGTCACCTTATCTGCAGTACCTGAAGACCGGCAAGTTTGAACCGAAGGGCGGGAATTTTGATACCTTCGGCGGCATCAACACGGTGAAGGAGCACTTAAGTCAGGGGTACAACGCCGGCATTTACGTGCTCAGCCTGGGGCAGTACGTGCCGTGGATGTTCCAATTCAGCGATATGGTGGCGCCGGCCATGTCCAACGAGGACTGGGCGAAGATGTGCCGCTGGGCGCTGGCCGGTACCTACATTCTCATGGACGATGATTACTGGCAGTATACCTACGTGCGCAACGACACCACCTACCTGCCGAACTTCAACGCCTGCCGCTGGGCGAGCGTCGGCATGGCCGGCCTGTTTTTTAAGGACCATCCAGACGCGAAGAAGTGGATCGCCTTCTCCCGCTACTACCTGGAGAAAGAGTTCGATTACCACATCACCGCCGATGGGGTGGGCGAGGAGAATCTGGGCAGCTATTACCCCTTCACCTGGCGCATGATTACGCTGCTGGTAAAAGGACTCAAAGACCGCGGCATCGCCGACTACCGTACCCATCCGAAGTTTCTCGCAGGTGCCCGCGTCTTCATTGAGAGCATTACGCCGCCCGATCCGCGTTTCGACCCGCCGCGGCGCATGTTCCCGCCCATTGGCCACCATCCATATAACACACCGAACCAGCTCGGACTTTATGAGTGGAACGCGCTGCAGTTCCAGGACATTGACCCGAAGCTGACGGCGGAAAGCCACTGGGCGTGGCTGCAGGCCGGGCAGACGGCGGACTACCACTACCTCATGCCGTTGAACTTCTTCTGGGCGAATAAAGATTTCAAAGCAGCGGTGCCCGAACTCGCAAGCCGCCCACTAGACGGCTTCGGGTATATCTTCCGCAACCATTTTCCCGGTGGAGCGGAAACGTATATGTCCTTCAAAGCCGGGCGCATCTTCTACCACCATGACGGCGACGAAGGCAGTTTTCACATGTTCGGCAAAGGGGTGCCGTTGGCGGCGGACGGCCTGGAACTCATCGCCCACGCCCGTCCGAGCAACCATAACTCGGTCGAGATCAT
>JAKIYB010000479.1:3395-3676 GCA_022708765.1 Armatimonadota bacterium
AGAAAGGCGGCTATCCGCGAGGCGGTAGGCTGACGGCGCATATCGAGTCGTCCGCGGTGGACTGGGCACGGGGCTTCTTCGCCAAAGAAGATACCCGGCGGGCGGAGTTCATGGTTCCGGCGCTGCACGGCACTGACTGGCAGCGCGATCTGCTGCTGGTGAAGGCGAAAGATCCGGAAGGCGCTGAGTATTTCGTTGTTTGCGATCAGCTCATGGGGCCGGACCCCAGTACCTGGAACCTTGATGTGCATAGCGAGGAACCGACCATCGAACAGGCGCCG
>JAKIYB010000047.1:0-5414 GCA_022708765.1 Armatimonadota bacterium
GGACCGCGCACCTCGCGCGTATCCGACGCCTGCCGTTCCGCCACGCCCGTCAGCAGCAGCGCCAGCCGGCGCGGCGTGCCCCAGGTTTTAATGCCGTCAACGGTGACGCGCTCCGCCGCCAGCCGCGCTGCCGCCAGCGCAGCCAACTGCGCCAGCGCGGGCTCTAAATAACCGGCCGGCATCTCCTCGGTGCCTATTTCCAGCAACACGGTAGCCATGGCTTGTTACCGACAGTATAACATGATTGGCAAAGCGGGGGTAGCGCGGAGAAGCGGTGGGAAGGAAAGGCTTCCTCGCGAAGATTGGCCACGCAAACAGCCGCACTGGTGATTCCATCACGGCATGATGCTTGTTGACTCGGCACTTCCGGCGTCAACTACACCTTCCAATCCGCGCACTGACAGGCGTTCGGTGGTCTTCCGCATTCGCGTCTGCTTCATCGGTTCTGCAGGAATCGCTTGAATCACCCGGAATATGCATTGTTATCTTCACACGAAAGCAACCGCGATGGACCTGCTCGATTTATTGGATCTGTGCATGCAGCGCGAGGCATCGGATTTACATCTGACGCTGGACGAACCGCCGATTCTGCGCATCCACGGCGAACTGCACCGGCTGGATCTGCCACCGTTAACCGCCTTCGAGTTGAAACGGCTCATCTACGCGGTGCTCACCGATGATCAGCAGGTCGTTGTCGAGCGCGACCTGGAGTTGG
The DNA here is from genome assembly GCA_022708765.1 of Armatimonadota bacterium. GTDB lineage: Bacteria > Armatimonadota > Hebobacteria > CAIYQO01 > CAIYQO01 > JAKIYB01. The sequence continues at coordinate 716 of JAKIYB010000047.1, forward strand.
ACTGCGCCGTGACCCTGCCCGACGCCGAGCGTTTCCGCATGAACGTCCACTTTCAGCAAGGCGCGGTCGAAGCCGCGCTGCGACGCGTGCCGAAGGCGATCCCTACCCTGGAGCAATTGGGCCTGCCGGTCGCGGCGGCGGAACTGGCCCGGCGGCAGGACGGCCTGGTGCTGGTCACCGGCCCTACCGGCATGGGCAAGACCACCACGCTGGCGGCGATGGTGCAGCTCATCAATCATGAGCGCGAAGCCTTGATTATTTCTATCGAGGATCCCATCGAGTTCGTCCATATGAACCGTCGCAGCATCATCAAGCAGCGAGAAGTCAATACCGATACACATTCTTTCGCCGCCGCCCTGCGCCATGCCCTGCGCCAGGATCCGGAAATCATCGTGGTCGGCGAGATGCGCGACCTGGAAACAATCTCCACCACGCTCACCGCCGCCGAAACCGGCCACCTGGTGCTCGCGACGCTGCACACCCAGAACGCCCCGCAAACCATCTCGCGCATCATTGACGTCTTTCCGCCGCACCAGCAGTCGCAGGTCGTCTCCCAATTAGCGGGCTGCCTTAACGGCGTGATTTCGCAACGCCTCCTCCCTCGCGCCGATGGCAAAGGCCGCGTCCTCGCCTCGGAAATTCTCATTGCCACCCCCGCCGTACGCAATCTGATTCGCGAACAACAGCTTCAGCAGCTCCCCTCCCTGCTGCAAACCAGCGCCAAGCACGGCATGCACACGATGGACAAATCGCTGCTCCACCTCGTCGAGACGAAGCGCATCACCCGCGAGGTTGCCCTCGCTCACTGCCGCGACCCCCAGGTCTTCGCGGATATCACCACTGACACCCCCTCGCCCCGCTTCCAGCCGTCAGGGCGCCGCGGCTGAGTGTGTCATCAGTAATCCGACGCTTCCACCGGCACGTCTACCTGCGCCACGCGCGGCAGCGGAAAGCCGAGGAAGCGCGCGCCTTCACGGCGCAGGCTCTCCGGGTCGCCGCTGCTGAAGAAGCGGTGCCGCGCGGGGTTAGGGTCCGCGGGTCCAGCGCCAAACAGCGCCTCGACCTGGCGAGCGACGAACTCGGCGGGGTCAATGAGGGTGACGTCCGCCCCGAGGAAGCGCGCGATGGGCGCGCGCAGGAAGGGGTAGTGCGTGCAGCCAAAGACCAGCGTGTCAATGCCGGCATCGCGCAGCGGGGTGAGATACTCCGTCACCGCCGCCTCCACCTCCGGTCCATCGGACAGGCCGCGCTCGACCAGCGGCACAAAGGCCGGGCACGCCTGCTCGTATACCGCCGACGCGCCGCAAGCGCACAGCGCGCGGCCATACGCGCCGCTGTTCACCGTCCCCTGGGTGGCGATGACGCCGATGGCGCCGGAGCGGGTGGCGGCCCAGGCGGCGGCGCTGCCGGGGCCGATCACTTCGAAGACGGGCTTGCTGAAGCGCGCCACCGCCACCGTGTGCGCCCCGGCGGCGGAGGACATGTTGCAGCCCATCACCACCGCGTCGGCCCCCTGCTGAAAGAGGAAAGCGATGATCTGCACCGCGAAATCGCGCACCTGCTCCAGCGGCCGCGGCCCGTAGGGCACATGCGCGGTGTCCGCCAGGTAAAGCAATCGCGCCTGTGGCAAATGCTCCAGCACGGCGCGGGCAACCGTCAGGCCGCCGACGCCGGAATCGAAGACGCCGATGGTGGGGTGGGCTACGTCAGGCATCACATCCGTCGCTTTATCAGGGAGATAGGGATTACTTCGGTGAAGGCGGTGGGGATTCCTGCCGATTATAGCCTGCCATCGGTTGAGAAGATATTACGCGCGAAGACAGGGTAGATTACCCTACTGATTCTCCACCCCCACCAACCGGAACACCCGTGTCTCCGGCGCCTGCAGGGTGAAACGGATCGCTTTCGCCTTTCGCGCGACGCGTTTGCCGGTGACGACATCGTAGACATCATACGCGCCCGGCAGCGCGATCGTCTTCGGGCCGCTCTGCAGGGAATGCAGGGCGACGATGGTGCTGTCCGCCAGCAGCACATCGCCGGAATCGCTGTAGATGTGCGCGCCGCCGAAGCGGGCGAGATTGCGCCACAGGTCAGCGGGCAGCGGCACGGCATGGGTGAAGACCGCCGCGTAATCGCCCGCGCCCAGCCCCTCTTTGCCGGCGTAGGCGCCGCGCGCGCCCTTGCCGAAGGACTTCACGGCCAATCCCGTCGCGTGGCGACCGATCTTCGTCCAGGCGAGACCCAGTTCCTCACCGTCGGTGGGGAAGAGCAGCGGGCCATACGCGAGCGGCCCACCGAGCACGGTGTCGGCTTTCAACCCCTTCGTCACCGAGTGGTCGAAATTGGACAGCAGCACGCGATGCGAAAAATTCGCCGGGATTATTTCCATCTGGAAGCCGGTGAGCTTCGCGGCGTTGGCGGCGCTGATGGTCGTGCCGTCACTGATGCCGGAGCCCGGCCCCCATACCACCACGTTGCCGTCGTGGAAGACCTTCTCCTTCAACAGGGCAAGCCGAGTATCATCCACTTTGAAAAGGTTCGGAAAGTAGAAGACACGGTGCGCGGGGAAGTTGGGCAGCGCCAGGTCTTCCAACAGATAGGTGCGCACCGGCACCCCGCAGCGCGCCAGTCCCTGCTTCATCTCCCACATCACCGCTTCATTCAGGTAGTTGCCGGCGCCGTTCGTCTCCAGGACGCAGTGGTCGTCGAGGATCACCGCGATGCCCGGCACCGTCTCGTGCTTCCAGTTCACCGCCTCATTGATAATCCGCACCTGCCGCGCGATGGTGGGATGCATCTCCTCGGCGGAGAACCAGTCGGCGGAGAGATCCATCCAGTAATGCCAGAAGCCGCGGGTGAGCGCCGTGGCGAGATTGCGCCAGGTAATCGCCTCGAACTCCCGCAGGTCGCGCGCGCGGCCGTAGCCGTTGTGCTTATCGGTGTAGGTGCGCTGGTCCATCTCGGTGAAGAAGACCTGGCCGCGCAGCACGCAGGAGTCGGCGGCGCCCTCCGGCTCGAAGACGCCTCCCGCCCCGCGCGCCTGATAATCGTGCGGGGTGATGAGTCCGTCCATGCCGGGGACCGCAAACAACTCGGCCACCCCCATGCTGCCTGAAGCGGACATCAGTTCCGGGTCGGCGTGGAAGCGCCCCTCGTTCATCACGAAGAAGTCGTCAATATCCCACCCCTGCATCACCTGCTTCAGCGCGTCGTGAATGAACAGCACTTTGCGGTCCTTCGCCACGCCGGCGATCATCGCCGCGCTCAACTGGCGATAGCGCTGGTGGAAGAGCACCTTCTGCAGCTCCAGGTAATCGCGCAGCGGGGCGTTATCCTTGCCCGCCTGCCAGTACAGCGCGCGCGAGACATCCGGCATCTTCCCCCGCAACTTGTCCTTCGGCACTTCCGCCGCCGCCAGGCTCAGCGTTTTGTCTCCCCAGGCGGCGCGCAAGGCGTCGTCGGTCTTGTATTTCTCCGTCAGCCAGGCGCGCCAGCGCGCGGTCATCATCGCGCTGTGGTCGAAAATCCACCCGGCGATGGCCGGCTCGTAGGTGCCTTCCGTGCGGTGAAAATGGGCGTAGCCGATCACCCGGTTCGCCCATGGGCGGCTCTCGCAGTACTGAATGAGCGCAGTGGTGAATTTCGACGCGGTGGCCCAATACAGGTCCGCCGCCATAGAGGGCGCGATGCCGGCGACGCCCTCGTCGTTCACGAAGTATTGATCCGCATGCCGCTTCTTCCAGCTTGCCGGCTCCATAATGCCGAAGCGGATGATGATATACGCACCGGGGTCCAGCTTCAGCGCCGTCTCCACCGCGTCATCAATGCCCTGGTAGTCGCTCGGATGCATCTTCACCAGCGGCGTGCTGCTCACCTCGTCGCCCACCCAGAACTGCGTGCCGAAGAAATCCCCGCGAATCACCGGCGGGCAGATGTAATACACCCCCATTTTATGCGGCGCGAAACGCGGTAGCTGCCGGTCGGTATACGGCTTGTCCCATGCCATCGGGCTGTACCCCGGCAACGCATTCGGCACGCCGTCAATAAAGACGGTCGGCCGGCCATTATGCACCTTCACCTCGACGGACGGCTTCGCCTGGGCGAAGGCGCCAACGACACAGGCCAGCGCGATGATGAGCAGCAAGAGACGGGACATGGCAACCTCACAAGTTGTGATGGATATTCAGACACCGAATGATGCCGAAGGTTCACGATGGGCCGAGTTCGTAATCAACCACGCAGCGGAGCGGAGTAGCGTCGTCCTGTGTAATCCGTGACCGTACTATAACCGAACGCCACTCCGCTCCGCTGCGCGCCCGTCCACGCCCCGCCTTTGCTGATATGCGCCTCGATTTCCGCCGGATTCGATTTGTCGTCGGCGCCTTTGGGGAGGTGCGGCCAGGTGTTGTGGTAGCGGGTGGTGCGCAGCAGCCAGTCGAGAAGGGTGCGGCGTAATTCCTCGCGGATGGGAGCGCGGGACGGGTCGGCGCCGAGGTTAGTCATCTGCCAGGAGTCGTTGACCACGTCGTACAGTTCGCTGTCATCCACTCCCACGCGGTACATGCCGATGGGACGGTGGGTGAGCGACCACGCTTTCGTGCGTATGGTGCGGCTCCAGGGGAATTCGGCGTAGACGGCGTCCCGCACGGGCGTCGCGTCGCCGCGCAGCATGGCGCTGATGTCCAGTCCGTCGGCGGTG
>JAKIYB010000047.1:5456-14666 GCA_022708765.1 Armatimonadota bacterium
CGCGCAAAGCGTGGGGAAGAGATCAATGCTCTCCACCAGTTCCTCCACCGCGCCGTGGGTAAAGCCGCCGCCCGGCCACGCCCAGATGAAGGGGGTGCGCAGGATGGCGTCATAGCTGATGCCCGGCGCTTTCTCCAGAAAGCCGTGCTCCAGCGCGAAATCGCCGTGGTCGGCGCAGTAGACGACGATGGTGTCATCCGCCAGCCCCTGCGCGCGCAGCGTTTCCCGCAACTGCCCCACCATGTGGTCCACCTGCGAGACGCACCCGTAATAGCCTTGCAGCTTGCGCCGGCGCACGTTGTCATACCCCGGATCGCCGAAGTGCGCCTCGTAGCGGCGCATCCACTCGATCATCCACTGCTGGGGCAGCGGCTTGCTCGACAGGTCTTCGTCGGCGCTGGGCGGCAGTTCCAACTCCACCCCGTCATACAGCTCCCAGAATTCCGGCGCCGGGATGTAATTCTCGTGCGGGTGCAGGCAGTCAATCTGGTAGAGGAAGGGCTGGCCGGCGGGCTTGTCCGCCAGGAATTCGCGGAAGCTATGCAGGCAATAGCCCTCGTAGCTATCCTCGAAGCTGAGGCGCGACGGGCGGCCGTCCAGCGACTGCACCCGGCCATCCCATGCCTCATCATCGCGCAGGTGCGCCAACCCTTTAGCGGCCAGATAGCGCGTGTAGGGATCACTCCGCCCCAGGCCTTTGTGGAAGACCGTTGCCTCATGCAGGTTGCGGTAATGGTCGCAATGTGGCGCCAACCATGAATCCTGCACGTGGATATGCCCGATGATTCCCGTGCGATACCCCGCCCCGTGAAAGACGCTCATCATCGAAGGCAAGCCATCGGGCAGCGCCTCGTTGCCGCTTAACCCGTAGATGCCGTGATTATGCACATACTGCCCGGTGAGATAGCACATGCGGCTGGGACTGCAGATGGGATTCTGTACGAAGGCGCGGGTAAAATTCACCCCGTCGCCGGCCAGCGCATCCAGGTGCGGCGTCTTCACCTGCGCGTGCCCGTTCACACCCAGGCAGCGGGCGTTATGCTGATCGGACTTGATGATGAGGATGTTCGGCATGGATTCCCCCAATTCTTCATCACAGAGACACAGAGAGCCCAGAAGGAGTTCAGTATAAAGGGCAAGCCCGAAGGCTTGCCCTTACTCTTCTCCTCCGCAATCTCCGCGTCTTTCGCGGCGCGAATTTACCCTTCCGGCGCGGCCGGCGGCGTCTTGCCCGTCATGCCCGGAATCTTCTGCACCAGTTCTTCCAGCTTCAGCCCGGTGAGGGCTTCCACCACCGGCGGCAGTTGGGCGATGATCGCGGTGACGTCGCCGGTCACCTTGCTGGCGCCCGCGCCGGCTCCATCGCCGGTGCTCACCACCACGATCTTCTCCGTCTTCGCCAGCGGGGCGGCGATGGCGGCGGCGATCTCCGGCATGCGGTCAATGAACATCTGCGCGATGGCCGCTTCGTTGTATTCGCGCCACGCGGCGGCTTTCTTCGCCATCGCTTCCGCCGTTGCAAGACCTTGCTGGCGGATGACTTCCGCTTCGGCGAGACCGCGGGCCTTGTTGGCGTCCGCTTCCGCGACGCCCGTCGCGCGGATGGCGTCGGCCTGGCCCTGGGCGGTGGTGCGCAGGCGGTACTGTTCAGCGTCGGCAAGCTGCTGGATGCGGTAGCGTTCGGCGTCGGCCGGGCGCTCAATGGTGGCGGTGAGCTCCTTCTCGCGGCGCTGGATTTCTTTCTCCTGCACCTGAATCAGGTTTTCCTTTTCCACCACCTGCACCTTCACCTGCTCGGCGGTAACGAGCTGCTGCGTCTGGTACTTCTGCAGGTCGTAGGCCAGGTCGGCTTCCGCTTTCTTCTTATTCACCGCGGCGGTGTATTCCGCCAGCTTGATCTTGTAGTCCCGGTCCGCTTCGGCGATCTGCGTGTCGGCGGCGTATTTCGCCTGCTGCCCTTCCTGGTTCGCCTGCGCGGAACGGATGATAGCGTCGCGGTTGGCTTCCGCCTCACCGATGGTGGCGTCGCGTTTCACCTGCGCGATACGCGGCTTGCCGAGGGCGTCCAGATAGCCCTGGGTGTCGCGGATGTCGCGAATGGTGAAGGACACGATCTGCAAGCCCATGTTGGCCATGTCGGTGGCGGCGACATCTTGCACGCGCTGGGCGAACTTATCGCGTTCGCGGTAGATCTCTTCCACCGTCATCATACCGAGGATAGCGCGCAGGTGGCCTTCCACCGTCTGCAGGGCGATCTGGCGAATCTGCGCCGCGCCCATGCTGAGGAACTGCTCGGCGGCGGTACTGATGGAGACATCGTCGTTGCGCACCTTGATCTGCGCGATGCCGTCCACCTGCACCGGCACGCCCATCACCGTGTAGACTTCCGGGGTGCGCACCTCCAGCGTCATCAACTCGAGGCTCATCACCTCGGCCATTTCCAGCACCGGCATGACGAAACTACCGCCGCCGCGTACCAACCGGAAGCCGACGGTGGTCGGCCGCCCGTCCGGCCCGCGCACGATGCGCCGGCGCCCCGAGACGATCAACACCTGGTTCGGCCCCACCTTCACCCAGCGGTTGGCGATGATCGCCAGCAGGATGAAGGCCACGACCAGCACGATGCCGATCACAAATCCGATGTTACCAATTGGTGGCATGTCCGTAACTCCTTTGCCTGACAGATTGTCCTTGATGGGGAAATGGGAATACGCCGGACGCCGGCCATCCCTGCCCCACCGTGCGTCCCTGCAGCGATACCCGTCCGGCCCGAGAGAGGAAAAGACGGTCAGTGGGCCGGGAACGCGGCATCAACCGCCGGTGCTAACGCACTTCTTCGCCGGGGAGGCGAGCGATTCCTTCCTGTGCGGGAGAAAAATATGCGGAGGACATGAATCTATCCGGAAGGCGAATTATCAGGGTACACCTGGCAAATTCTTTACGAGACCCTCATAATTCCCTCTTCACTGCCCGTACTTCTCCGCGTACCGCCGGTTCGCCCGCGCCACTTCCTCCGCCGGGATGGGGATAGGTTCGCCGAGTTGCATGGCGAGGTAGACGGTTTTCGCCACGTCCTCGCACATCACCGCCGCCTTCACCGCCGCCCGCGGGGTGGGGCCCACGGTGAAGACGCCGTGGTTTTGCAGCAGGATAGCCGGACAGGCGCCGATATGCTCCACAATCGCCTCGCCGATCTGCTCCTCGCCGATCTGACAGTAGGGTCCGCAGGGGATGGGCCCGCCGAATTCGTCAGCGATGGCGGTGAGCACGGCGGGAATCGGTTTTCCCACCGCGGCGAAGGCGGTGGCGTAGTTGGAGTGGGTGTGCACCATGCCGTTGACGTCGGGTCGGGCGCGATAAACCACCAGATGGGTGGCGGTGTCCACTGACGGCTTGCGCGCGCCTTCCACCACGGTGCCCCGCAGGTCTACAATCACGATGTCGTCTGGCGTCAGCGCGTCAAAGCTCACGCCGCTCGGTTTGATGGCCACCAGCCCGCTCTCCGGATCGCGCCCGGAGACGTTACCCGAGGTCATCGTCACCAGCCCCTCTTTCGGCAGTTCCTTATTCAACGCGCACACCAGCGCTTTCAGGTCATCAAGCATGGGGAAACTCCTTCACGTAACGTACCCCTACATTTCGTGCCGGGGGTGGCGTGTTCCTGCCGCTGGAGACGCGGGAACGGGATCAGCCGACGGATTCATTTCACCTTCTTCAACGAGACCGCCGTAACGCCAGGCGGAGCGATGAGGGTGTTCTTACTGAACGTCACGCCTTTCATAGGCAGGCCCAGTTCCCACTGGCCCGGGGCGGTAATAGTCAGGGCATGCGCCCGCTCGCCGGCGGGAAGGGTGACTTCCAGGCTGGCCGCGTCCTTCACGCGCAGGCTGGCCGGGCCGCTGGCCGCCAGGCCGTATTCCCGATACCGCACCTCGCCCTTCGCACCCAAGCAGAGCACCAAACCGCTCTTCCGGTCCTGCACGGAGGCGGCGGTGCCATCAAAGTGCGCCGTATCGGCGTCAGCTTTCGCCGGCGCGAAGGCCAGGAAGCCGTAATCCACGCCCCATTCGCCGCTCACCTTGATGACGTGGCCGCCACCGAGGGTCGCGAACGCCGGCGCGGGCTGCGCGCGCTCGCGGGGGTAGAACGCGACGAAGTAGGCGCCGTCCTTCGGCATCTGCAGGTGCAGCAGGTCATGGTACTCTTCGAAGCCGGGGATGGGGGAGTAGCCGTACTTCGTGCCCCAGCGCAGGGTGTGGCGCGGAGTGTCCGTCGGGCTGGCGATGAAGTATTCCACGTCCACGCCGAACTGGCCAATGGCGGTGAAGCGATCACCCTTCAGTTCGCGCGCCGGGAGGATTGCCTTGCCGGGCTTATTGGCGAGCACGGCGGCGACATCTTTCACGCGCTCCGGGGTATCCACCGTCTCGGAAATCGTCCACATCTGCCACATCGTCGGCTGGTTGCCGATGACGGTATCGCGCAGCAGGAGGTACGTCGGTCCCGCGGGGTCGCCGTCCTTGAGGAAGAGCATCTGCCTCCGCCAGTCCACCGGCGCCTTCCCTTTCGGCGTGGCCGGCCAGGCGGGCAGATCTTTCACCGGCTCCCACGAAGCGCCGCGTGAATAGCGCATGCCCATATCCACCGCGGCGTAGTCCTGCCGGGGCAGCGTGGAGAAGGCGGCGACGTTGATGATGCCGTCGCGGCCGCCGATTTCCACCGTATCCGTCACCACGCGCTTGCCGGTAGAGGACTCTTCCAGATTGTACGGGAAACCGCAGTAGCCGATGAGCTTCTTGCGGTCATCCACCGCACCTGCATCGCGGGCGATGAGCACCTTGCTCATCAGCAACTCGTCGCGCTCGCTGTAGCCGCCGGCGAAGGAGCTTGACACCGGTACGCCGTGACTCCAGATACCGGCGAAGGCGCCGCCCTCGCCGGGGAAGATGGCGTGGGAGAAGTCGCCGCAGACCAGATTGATCTGGTGTTCGCTCGGCGTGTCGAATCCATGCCGCAGCATCACGCTGGAAAGGGGATAGACTTCGCTGCCCCAGTCGGGCCGCGCCGCGGGCAGCGTCTTATCCAGATACAGGTACTCCAGCCCGCCCATGCGCGAATCATGGAAGAGGGTGGGGGCACCGGATTGCAGCCACGCCCACTGCAGCGCCTTCGCATACGCGGGATCGCTCTTCAGCGTGGCGCGGGCCATCACCCCCGCCAGGCTCTCGCGATTTCCGGCGCCGGCGCGGCCATGCGGCGGCAGCGCGCGCAAGCCCGCGATGCGACTGCCGCCGCTGCGCGGGTCGGGCGGGGTGTACTGCTTGGTGTGCCAGAGCAGCAGGCGCTTCATGCGCGGGTCGTTCACGTAATCGTGGAAGCCGGCGTTCTTCGCGGCGATGGCGAAGGCAAGCAGCGCGCTGGTGGTCACCCCGGCGTAATTCGTCACGCTTTCCGGGAACTCTCCGGCCGGGCCCACGTCCTTGAGGATATCGTCCGTCATCGCCAGTGCGGGTTTCACCCACTCCTTCGCCATTGGATGGGTGGGGATGGCGCTGGCGACCATGCCGACATTCAGCACGTTCGCCACGCTCATATTCAGGTTATAGGAGCGGTAGCCGCGCTCGCAGGACCAGGTGGCGGGGTCGGCCAGCTTGTAGCCCAGGTAGGCGAAGAGCGCGCGCAGGTTCTCTCGCTCCGCCTCCGGCGTCAGCGGATCGTCAATGAGCGTATCGTAGTATTCGGTCACCATGCAGGTATAGCGCATGGTGTCGAACTTCCCCTGAATCATCATCGCATTGCGGAAGCGCTCCAGTACCTTCGCATCCTTGCCCACCTGCGGATCGCCGGTGAGCAGGTAGGCGCCCAGCGCCATGGTGTCATGATAAGAGGGGATGAAGCCGTCGCCGGATTTATACAGGCCGGCGATCCAGTAGTTTTTTAAGCCCGTAAGTTGCGCCTGGTCAAGCTTCCGTCGCGCGCGCGCTTCTTCCATCTCCGCCTTCGTCATGAACATGTGCGGGTGGGTGTCGGCGTCTTCCGGCCAGCTCAGCACGTAGTCCTTCACGATGTTCAGCCGGTGGCCGATGCCGGTGGCCGCGCCGCCCAGCGCCCACTTGCGCGCGCCCGTCGCGTTGTTCACGTGCAGCGCGATCGTGCCGTCCTCCAGCTTTCGCAGCGGCAGCAGTTTATACTGCCAACCGGCCCAGTTGCGCAGCGTGCCGGCCGCCACCGGCTCCACCCAGGCGCCGGCATCGAGGCTCTGCGCGGCCAGCAACTCCGCGCCGGCGGCGTTTTTGAAGATCCACGCCGTCTGCGTGGTGCCGTCCCACCAATCGTTCCACGGCGTCAGGCGGGTGATATCGCCGGCCGGTTCTTTCTCCAGCGCCACGTCTACCTGTTCGTTCAGCTTGCCCCACTTATTCAGGCCAAACTCGCCTTTCCATGGCAGGCGTACCGCTTCATGCGGCTGGAACATCAACAACTGCCAGCCATCATCCGGGGCATCGCCGGTCACCGCCGTCGCCCACTGTACCCGCGTGTCGCCGGCCGCCAACCGCGCGGTGATCGCAAGCGTGGTGTCGTCCTCGTAGGTGTAGCGTAACACCGCTTCGGCGTAGACGGGGCCGGCGGCGGTAAGCTTACCGGCGAAGGCGCGTATCTTTTTCTCACCAAACAGGCGGCTACCGCTGAACTGGGCATTCCCCAGGAACATCGCCTGCACCGGGACGGGCGCCTGCGCGGCGGGCACGGCCGGCTGGAAAGTCTTCGCGCCCAGCGGCAGCAGCAGGCCGAACTGGGTGGTGCGCAGCTCGACAAACTCCGGCCGGCGCACGACGACCAGGTCCGTGCGCGGCTCCTGGCGCGCGATGGCCCTCCGCCCATAGCTGAGGGCATAGGTGCTCGTGCCCAAGGGCGCCACGTCGGCGATGAACGACACCTTTGCCGATTTGATGGAGGACGAGTGCGGCCAGAGCACCACCTCGGACAGTTGCATCGCCTGCGGACCGTCCGGTCCGGTGAGCGCCAGCGAGTCTTGATGGCACGCCCCCGCCTTTTCGGTAAAGGTGAAGGTGACCAGCTCGCGCGACCACGATTGGTTGAGGTAGTCGCGCAGCACGAACCGGCGCTCGACGGCGCCGGCGGCGAGGCAGAAGAGACACGCCAGCGAAAGGAGTATCGCGCGAAGAACGAGCATGATGGACTCCCTGGTATGAGGTTGTTTCCCTTGTTCGCGGCTGGAAGCGGAAGTTCCTGCTCGCGCCGAACTATGGGGTGCACGCAAAATATGTTGGGAATCCTGGCAGAACAATCAGTACATAGACTTTGCCAACACTCTCATCACCCAGGTCGGCGCGCAAGAACATAGCGCCTTGTCCTCAGCTCTGTCCCGATGCTTCCCTCGATCCAAATAACGAAAACAGGTTGTCGGCTACCCCATCCCCTCAACGTCAACACCGAACCAAGCCGGGTTGGACCCAACAACATTTGCGTGCACCCCGAACTATGCTTCCCGGCAGGCCGGCGCATGGATAATGGGCCGCCGCTCCTTGCCCCCGCCTCCCCTCTCGCGGTAGAATAGCGGGAGATACCGTTGTGAAGGAGATCGGGCATGGCTGAGACCGTCGTTCTGGCGTATTCCGGGGGGTTGGACACCTCGGTGATCATTCGCTGGTTGCAGGTGGAAAAGGGGATGGACGTGGTCGCGGTGGCGATTGATGTCGGCGAGGAGCGCGATTACGAGGGCATCCGTCAGAAGGCGCTGACCATCGGCGCGAAGGCGGCGCACGTGATTGACGCCAAAGACCGCTTCGCGGAGGAGTATATCGCCCGCGCCATCAAGGCCAACGCCATGTACGAAGGGCGCTATCCCGTCTCCACCTCGCTGGCCCGCCCGCTCATCGCCCAGCTCGTCGGCGAAGTCGCCGAGCGCGAAGGCGCCGGCGTGCTCTGCCACGGCTCCACCGGCAAGGGCAACGACCAGGTGCGCTTCGAGGTCACCTGGCAGTGCCTCTTCCCGCAAATGCGCATTTACGCGCCGGTGCGCGAATGGGGCATGACCCGCGACGAGGAGATCGCCTACGCCGAACAGCACAACGTGCCGGTGCCGGTAACGAAGAAAAGCCCCTACTCGCTGGACGTGAACCTGTGGGGTAAAAGCTGCGAGGCCGGCGTGCTGGAAGACCCGTGGACCGAGCCGCCCGCGGACGTGTGGACTTGGACGAAGTCCCCGGCGGAGGCTCCCGCCGAGCCCGGCTACGTAACCATCGGTTTCGAGGCCGGCGTGCCGGTGAGCCTGGATGGCGAAGCAATGAGCCTGAAAGACATCATCGTGCGGCTGAACGGCATCGCCGGCGAGCACGGCGTGGGCCGCATTGACATGATCGAGAACCGGCTGGTGGGCATCAAGTCGCGCGAGACGTACGAGTGCCCGGCGGCCGTCGCCCTCATCACCGCTCACCGCGAACTGGAAACGCTCTGCCTGGAGCGCTCGGTGGCGCACTTCAAGGCGGGCATCGAGCAGAAATACACCGAGCTCATCTATAACGGCCTCTGGTTCAGCCCGTTGCGGCTGGCGCTGGACGCCTTCATTGACGAAACACAACGGCTGGTCACCGGCGAGGTGCGCATGAAACTGCACAAGGGCACCTGCATGGCCGCCGGCCGCCGCTCGCCGCATTCGCTCTATCGCTTCGAACTCGCCACCTACGACGCCGGCGATCAGTTCGACCAGGGGCTGGCCAAGGGCTTCATTGACCTTTGGGGCCTGCCCGCGAAGGTGTGGAACGCGGCGAACCGGGAGGAGTAAGACTCATCCGCCCCTCCCCTGTACAGGAAGGGGCAGATAGAGCCGAAATGTGAACAGCAACGAATTTCTCGGACAGGAGCTCCGCCTACACATGGATAACAGGGAAGCGAACATTTCATTGCAATTCTGGTAATTGGCCGCTTCGCCTACACATGGATAACAGGGAAATTCGTTGCAGTCCCCATTTCGGTGGCATGACGGCGCGGAAATCCCCATCTGGAGGTTCTTATGGCGCGCAACTTGAGTCCACAGCGGATGTTTTTCGAGATGGCGGTGAATCACGCGCCATCCTGTAACTTCGCCGGGGGCACGGCGGAGGAATTCGCGGCGTGGAAGGCGGCGGTGTATCCGAAAGTCATCGCCACGCTGGGCGCGTTCCCGGAGAAGGTGCCGGCGAACCCGGA
>JAKIYB010000480.1 GCA_022708765.1 Armatimonadota bacterium
CACGAACGTCCGCCAGTTAACGAACGGCGCTCGCGACGACTGGGGACCGATCTTCACCCCCGACGGTGCGGAAATCCTCTTCTTCCGCACGGAGAGCGCCGGCGACGAACTCTACATCATGAACACCGACGGCACGAATCAGCAGCGGCTGACGAATAACAACGTCGCCGATGTATTACCGAGCATGACGCCGGATGGTGAGTGGATCATCTTCGAGCGCCGGGTGGGAGAAGCCTATGATCTTTTCCGCATGCGGCGCGACGGCAGCGGGCTGCAAAATCTGACAAACGCCCCGCCGGATGACTGGTATCACTGCATCAGCCCCGACGGCACGAAGATCGTATATACCGAGGGCGCGCACATTACCACCATCAATATTGACGGCACGGGCCGCCGCCAGCTCACCGCCCCGGTGGGCTACCGCGATTGGCGCCCCTGGTACAGCCCGGATGGGAAATATATCGCTTTCGCCTCCAACCGCGAAGGAAACCAGTATGACATTTACGTGATGGATGCGGATGGCCAGAATCCGCGCCGCCTGACCACCAGCACGTCGCTCGATCATTTTCCGGTGTGGGGACTATAGGTTCCCCTCCGTTCGCCGCTCCGCGGGATCCCGAAGCGTGACGCGGTCCCGCCGGGCGCTTTCCCGGCCGCGGGCCCCCAGGCCCGCGGCCGGTTGCCAATCCGCTGCGTGCGCGGTATGCTTAACGGTAGCTCGTTTCCACGAGGTGCCGTATGCCGATCACAACACGCAAACTCCCCCGCCACTGGTCCACCGTCCTGCTGGCCGCCGTCGTTGCGACGATCGCGGTGCTGATCTGGCCGCCGGAACGGGGAACGGCACTCTTTCTTGCTCCACTGCACTATGTTGAATGGATGGGCTACGATGCGTTGTTCGCACTACGTCCGTACAATCCGCTGGCTGTGGACCCTTCGATTGTAATTGTCGGCTACAGCGCCGAGACAGAACTCTCCCTTGAAAAGCGATGGCCTCCGCCACGCGATTTCCATGCCCGTGTGGTCGAAAACCTCGTTACTGATGGTGTGAAGCGCATTGTATTCGACGTCTCCTTCCAGGATGCCAGTACCCCAGAAGCCGATAAAGCCTTAAATGATGCGTTATTGAAAGTACCGAACAGTGTTATCCTCCCTTGCACATTTCACCGCGATATTGCCGCAAGCGACACTTCGGGAGTTCCCATGAAACGCATTGTCGGCGCCTATTGGGATGACACTGTTGACTTCGAGCAAAATGCGAAACTGGGCTTCGGCGAAATTGCTCGTGCCACCGCCGAAGGCACCTCCAAACACATCCGCTCCTGCATCCTGGCTAATTATAAACAGGGATGGGATAAGCCCGATACCGAAGGCGACTGGGTGCCTTCTCTGCCGGCTGCTACCTACCTGGCCATGACCGAACAAAGCACGGCGGATATCCGCGTCTATCCCGGAGCCGTCTGGTTGGGCAGCTTACGCGTGCCGCGCACCGCGCCAACGGTAGTGGATTCCTTTGACGACAGTGAAATTCCAGCGATGTATGTCAGTTTTCCGAGTGCTCCCGCGCCCATCGTTGCCTTTGAGCGCGTGTATCGTAACGAATTCAGCCCGGGTACATTTACCAACAAAGTTGTCTTCATCGGTGTGACGGGAAATGAACTCGCGAAAGCTACGAATGAGCAGTTCACTACCGCCGCCACACGCTTTGCACCGTATCCCGAACGCAACACCCCCTATATCGCCGGTGTAGAAGTGCAGGCACAGTTTCTTAGTGCTCTGCTGCGTAACGGCTTCATTCACCAGCTTCCCCTGTTGCATTTCTGGCTTATCGTGTTCGTGTTCGCGCTGGCTGCGACACATGCTGTGCGTCAGTTCATGAACTGGCGCGGACCAGTATTCTTTGGCGTTGTGATTCTCATCTACCTCTCGATCAGCATCATTGCGTTCCAGCAATGGCAGACGCACCTGCCCTGGGTGTTGCCCAGCACACTTGTCGTGCTCACCGCTTCCACCCTCGCCTGGATGGAGCGCGGCAGCCTGCGGAAGAAGTGGTCGGGCTACGTCTCGCCGGCGGTGATGCAGATGATTATGCAGCACGAGGGCGAACTGGGCGCAAAGCGCTACGAAGCGACGGTGATGTTTGGCGATATCCGCAACTTCACCGGCTTCTCCGAGAAGCACACGCCGGAGACGGTGGTGCGCCTGCTGAATCTGCACCTAGAGAAGCTGACGAAACTCATCTACGATGTTGGCGGCACCATTGACAAATTCCTCGGCGACGGCATCCTCGCCGTCTTCGGCGCGCCCTTGCCGCAACAGGACAGCGCCTGGCGCGCGGTGCGCGCCGCCTGGCTCATGCGCGAGGCGGCATTGGTGCCTATTACGGATGAGGACGGGAATACCTACACCCTCGCCACCGGCTTCGGCATCACCACCGGCCCGCTGGTGGCTGGCCACGTGGGCAGCCAGCGCCGGCACGAATTCACCATCATCGGCGATACCGTCAACCTTGCCTCCCGCCTGCAGGGCGTTACCGGCCAACCCGATGTCATCATTGACATGCCTATGAACTGGTGCGCCGCCACGTTGAGGTGGAGCCACTCGGCGAGGTGACGCTGAAAGGCAAATCGCAGCCCATCGCCTGTGTGAAGGTGACGGCTTGGCACGATGAACCGCGCGAAGACGCCGCCGCTTTGCTTGCGGAAGAAATAATTAGCGCTGAGTAGGAGAAACCGCACAGTTGTCGAATGGAAACTATTGACAACATATCTTATCTGCAATCTCGTTGTCGGTTGACAGTGATTGCCCGAAGCCGTTGAAAGGATGGTTGCCATGACATCCCTCCGTGTCGTTATCAGAATGCTCGTGCTGATGGGGGCAAGCGCGCTGGCGGCGTTTGTTTCCGCCCAGGCCCCGGTTGCATCCCTCAGCGTCGTCCGTCAGGTTGAAGTCACTAAAGCCCCGAATATGAAGCATACAGAAAAAGTGTGGCTACCAGCCAAACAAGGACAAGGGTTTTTTACAGGTTACGGTATACAGACGCTGAAGCGATCGAAAGCAGAACTGAAGTTTAAAGATAACTCCATATTGCGCTTGAACGAGCGCACGGAAATCTCCATACAGGATGCCCCGCAACTGCGCAGGATCAGCCTGGAAAAGGGAGCTGTCTGGGTGCGTGTAGCCAAAGGTGCGAATACAGAGGTTCATACCCCATCTTGCACGGCAACAGCGCGCGGCACCACCTTCATCGTTGTGCTGATGCCCAATGGACGTGTGCGCGTAGTGGTCTTTGAAGGCATTGTGGATGTCGCCGTCGGCGGCAACACCGTCACCCTGAACGGCGGGCGAAGTCGAAACCCTTGGCCAGGCGGATATGCCCACGGAACTGGGCGGCACCGTCATCGGTTGGTGGGATGATGTGCCAAGCACCTCCGGCCTGGCGGTGACCAGCGGCACCGACGTGGTGGATGACCTCCGTCGCTCCGGCGTCGCCGAGGAACCTGTAGGCGAAGTCGCACCGAAACACCCGCCGTTTTACATCTCTGATGTGTATGAACGCAATGCGTTCCTCGCCGTCGCCAACCAGGAAGTGGTGCATAGCGTGGAATTAATCATGCAGACGGATGGCATCACACTCGACGAGTTCCGCCTCCTGCACGGTCACGT
>JAKIYB010000481.1 GCA_022708765.1 Armatimonadota bacterium
CCTTTGAAAGCCTCTACGCGCCGTACTACCGTCGGGTGAATGACTGGGTTCACGCCAACACGCCCTGGAAGACCTTCAAGCATTCCTGCGGCGCGGTGGAGCCGTTCCTCGGCCGCTTCATTGACGCCGGCTTCGATGTCATCAATCCCGTGCAGTGCTCCGCCGCCGGCATGGATCCCTGCCTGCTGAAGAAGAAATACGGCGCCCACCTCGTCTTCTGGGGCGGCGGCGTGGATACCCAGCGCACCCTCCCCTTCGGCACCCCCAAACAGGTCCGCGCGGAAGTGCTGGAACGCTGCCGCACCTTCGCCCCCGGCGGCGGCTTCGTCTTCAACGCCGTCCACAACGTCCAGGCCAACACCCCGGTGGAAAACATCGCCGCCATGCTCGCGGCGGTGAAGGAATACAACGAGGCGAAGACGGCGGTGTGAAGGTTACTCGTTTAACAGCTTCCGGCCGTTGGTAGTGCGCCACGGAGCGGAGTGGAGCGGCGCCGCGCCGGTAATAGATGTTGCGAAATGGGGACTGCAACGAATTTCCTGTCTCTCAACGCCTGAACAAATCATCCATCCGAGGAAATTCGTTGCTGTCCCCATTTCGCGAGATGCTTCCCCGCCGCGTTTACCCCTCTTCATGCGCCGGATCAAACCGGCGCGCTTTCTTCACCACTTTTTCGCGGGTGCGGAGGGTGTCGTCAGGGCGCATGCGGCGGCGCAAGGCGCGCCAGCGCAGGAACAGCACGGTGAAGCCGACGAGGAACGCGCCGAGGAGTGAGCCCCAGAACAGGCGCAGATTGCCGCTGGCGGTAGGGGTATCCACCGGCGCGGCCGCTGCCGGCGGCACGACCTGAATGCGAATGGCGCGTTCATCGGGATTGATATAACCGAGGCCGCGGGCGATGCCTTCCGAGCCTTCGTCCGTCTTTGTGGCCTCAAGCTCTTTGTGCAGCCGGTCGCGTTCGGCGCGTTTGGCCTTCACCTGGGCGTCCAGCGAGCGGGCTTCCGCCGAGGAACGGAACAGCCGGACCGAGGGATTGACGATGGTGACGTATAGCAGCAGGGCGACGATGGTGCAGGCGACCGCGCCGGCGCCGACCATCAACAGCATGGCCGCGGCCGTGGGCCGCCGCCGAGTGCGAGGAGAAGGAGTGGTGCGTGATGTAGTTCGAGACATGGCGCCTCCTCCGGACGATAAACCCTCAAAATTGGGGTTTCTTGCGAGACCCCACTTGACGATTATGTATGAAAAGTGTGATAAATATGCGGGTGCAAGCGATTGTCCCCCGCCATATCGCCATCCAGTATACCACATCAGGGCGAGGGCGCGGGGGGATTTTGCGAGAAAATGCGCATGAATTCCGGCGGAGCAGCCCGGCGCGCACCCTGTCAGGAGCAAGCATGTTCGGCTCGCGCTATCGGTTTTGCAGCAGCATCGTGGTGTTCGTCCTCTGCATGGCGGGCGCCGTCGCCCAGCCGCCGGCCGCTCCGGCGGAGCCGCTCACCGTGGAGGAGGCGGTCGCCTTCGCGTTGCGGAATAATCCGACGGTCACCGTCGCCACCCAGGACGTGCGTATTGCCGAAGTCGCCGTCGCATCCGCCCGCGCCGAAGGCCGCCCCACCGTCACCGTGGCGTCCACTTCCACCTATAATCCCTCGCCGGCGTCCATCACCATTCCCGGTTCCGGCGGCGGTCCCGACCGCACTATCAACCTGAGCGATTCGTTCTCCTCGGGCATCCAGGTGACGGGGTCGCAGCCGGTCTGGCCGCCCAGCCGCTGGCGCGCGCCGGTGAACGCCGCACAGGCACAGGTAGGCGCGCAGGGGACCACGCTCTCCCGCACCCGCCAGCAGATCGCGTATCAGGTGCGGCAGGCATATTATCAACTCCTCTCCGCGCGACAACTACAGGAAGTGGCTGACGATGCCGTGCGAGTTGCCGAGGGCCAGTTAACGCTGGCGAAGAACACTTTCGAAGCGGGCACCGCTCCCCGGCTGGACGTGGTGCAGGCTACCGCCGCGCTGGAATCCGCCCGCGTAGATCAACTGCGCGCGCAAAACGGCAGCGATCTGGCGGCGGCCGCGCTGGCCGTGCAGCTTGGCCTGCCGGCGGGCGCGGAGGTGCGGCTGGCGCCCCAGGCCACCTTGCCCCCGGCGCCGGAAGCCATAGACCCGCTGGTGCAGGCGGCGCTTGCGCAGCGCACCGAACTGACCGAGCTGAACTTCCGCCGCACCCAGCTTCGCGCCAATATGGAACTCATCAAACTGCAATCGCGCCCCATCGCCAATGTGCAGGTGAATTACGGCGACGCGCTCATCGGCAGCGGCGGCCTCTCCGGCTCGCAGAGCCTCACCCTCGCGCTGTCGGTGGCGATGGCCGTCTATAATGGCGGGAAGACAAAAGCAGACCTGGAAGGCGCGCGGCTGCAGCTCGAGCAGCTCGATACCCGCGCCCGACAAGTGGAACTGGGCATCACGCTGGAAGTGCGCCAGGCGGTGCTGAACCTGCAAAACGCCCTCGCGCAACTCACCGCCGCCCAGCGTCAGCTCGATGCCGCTAATGAAGCGCTGGACATCGCCCAGGTGCGCTACGATTTCGGCGAGGGCATCTTCCTCGAAGTCGAACAAGCCCGCCTGCGCCAGACCCAGGCCCGCACCGCCCTCACCCAGGCGCGCTTCCAGGCCAACCTCGCTGACGCCCAACTCGCCTACGCCCTCGGCACGCCAGTCGTGCCACCCGCCACGCCGACGACCCCTGCGCCAGCCCCCGCCGCCGGACAGTAGTGAACGCCCCTCTGTGGCGTTCGTGGGTGCAGATAGGCATAGCGGGTAGAGCTACGAGGACACGAACGCCACGGAGGGACGTTCGCTACAAGCCATTCACAACAAAAAGGGGCACGGCGTCAGCCGTGCCCCCGATCCTACATTAAACAGCCCACATCTCTACACCCCGGTGAGGAACCGCATGTCGTTCTCCATCAGCAGCCGGATATACGGGATGCCGTAGCGGAACATTGCCACGCGGTCTACGCCGAAGCCGAAGGCCCAGCCGGTGTACCGTTCCGGATCGAGGCCGACGCCGCGGAGGATATTCGGATGCACCATGCCGGAGCCGCCGAATTCGATCCACCCGCTGTTCGAGCAGAGCCGGCAGCCGCTGCCGTGGCACTGGAAGCAGGTGAAGGAGAAATCCGCGCTCGGTTCGGTGAAGGGGAAGAAGTCGGCGCGGAAGCGCATCTGCGTGGTGGGGCCGAAGAGCTCCTTGAAGAAGGCGTCCAGCGTGCCCTTCAGGTCGGCGAAGGTGATGCCCTCGCCCACCAGCAGGCCGTCTACCTGGTGGAAGGTGTGCGAGTGGCGCAGGTCCACCTGCTCGCGGCGATGCACGCGGCCGTAGTAGATGCAGCGCACCGGCGGCGTGCGCTCCTGCAGAATGCGCACCTGAATGGCGGTGGTGTGCGTGCGCAGCAGCGTCTGGTCGGTGAGGTAGAAGGAGTCCTGCTCGTCCATCGCCGGGTGGTCTTCCGGGTAGTTCAGCGCGGCGAAGTTATATTTAAAGGTCTCCACCTCCGGGCCATCGAAAACGTCAAACCCCAGTCCGATGAAAATCTGCAGCACCTCGTCCAGCACGCGGGAGAGCGGGTGCTTGCGGCCGATGCGCGGGGCGCGCCC
>JAKIYB010000482.1 GCA_022708765.1 Armatimonadota bacterium
GGTGTGCGTTCTGTTGTGCCGTGCAATGATCGCCATCTGTTATAAGTTGCCTTGCCTACCAGGCGCTTTCTCCACCTGCTGACATGTATCTTACCCGCCTTCCGCGTGAGTGTAAATTCACCATACTGGACATTTCACATATTCGTCTCGCGCGCGTAGAATTCTCCGGGCATCCGGCGGCGGAATCCTGCCCAGAGGCCATGAAATCCATTGCAATCACCTGATATTCATGTCATAATGTCTGGAACACACCCCTGACTGGGAAACTTTTCACTTCCCGGCCGTGTCAAAGGCTCTGATTCGGCAAGTTCAATCTCGGCCCCCTCGCGGCGGCCCGAAGCCCCATAGGAGGGTTCACAATGAAGTATGGGTTCCGTTCCCTTATTGTGGCGCTGGCGCTCTGCTGTGTATTGATGCCGGCGATGGCGCAGGCCCCCATGGATCCCCAACGCGCGAAGCAGGAGCAGGAAGCGGAAGAGCTGTTTACCCAGGGTGAAGCTCGCATGGCCGTCTCCTCGTATGAGGAGGCGATCAGCTCTTTTGAAAATCTGCTGAAACGCTATCCGGACACCGAAACCCGCTACAAGGCGCAGTTCCGCATGGCCGACGCGCTCATCTCGCTCAAGCGGGAGCCGAAGGCATTGGAACTGCTGCAGGCGGTGGTGAAGGAAGAGAATCCGGACTGGTCACCGAAAGCGCTGGCGAAGATCGGCGAGTTCTACACCGGCCAGCAGCGCTACTCCGACGCCTTCCGTGCCTACAAGCTCATCATCGCCGATTATCCGGACAGCACGATGGTGGACTACGCGCACTTCTCCATTGGCAAGACGCATTTCCAGCTTGGCCACTACGAACTGGCCGCCGCCGAGTTGGATAAAGTCGGTACCGCCGCCGCCTCGCAGATGCCTGATCTGCAGCGCGTGTCGCCGGGCGAACCGCTCTATGTGCGGCTCACCGAGCCGAATCTGGTGGCCACCGCCGACGCGAAGCTGGTAGTGAACATCGTCACGAAATCCGGCGACAGGGAAACGATCACCCTCTACCCTGAGGTGGAAGGCGGCGACCGCTTCAGCGCGGCGATGCCCACCGCACTGGGCGACGCGAAAGGCGGCAACGACAATCTCGAGCTCTACGGCAACGACACCGTGACGCTGACCTATAAGAGCCGCTACGTGGGCAAAGGCTCGGTAGACCGCTCTATTACCATGGCAACGGCTGCCAACGCCCGTCTCATCATCCGCGACTCACTGGATAACGAAGTCAATGGCGTGGTATTGAGCGACACGATCATCATCGAAGTGCATGACGCCGACCGCGACGTGACGAATAACGCCGACACCATTCCGGTAGTCGTGACCACGAAGAAAAAGGACAGCGAGAACCTGACGCTCACCGAGACCGGCAAGCACACCGGCATCTTCCGCGCCAGCATTAAGACGATGAAAGGGGAGCCGAAAGAAAACTCCGGCGCGCTGGAAAGCAACGCCGAGTTGGCGGAACGCTCGGCCACCCGCCTGGACGACCTCATCACCATCACCTACACCGATGAGACGAATCTCTCCACGAAAGACGGCGGGCCGCGCACGGTGAAAGGCACCGTCATCATCCTGGAACCCTCCACCGGCGAGGCGAAATTTGTCGCCCAGGAATTCGAAGACTCCAGCACCGCCATCGTCGCGCTGCTCTACAAAGGCCGCGCGCTCACGCAAATCGCCTCAACCTACCGCGACCTTGGCCAGACGGCGAAAGCCCGCAAGAACTTCGAAGATGCCGCCAAGCAGTTCGCGCAGGTGATGGCGCAATACCCGAATGCCCCGGAAGTGGAGGACGCGCTCTACGGCCTCTACCAGAATTTCGTCGCCCAGAACAACTACAATAGCGCCATTACCATCATCACTCAGATCACCCGGCGCTTCCCACAGAGCATTCGCGCCCCCCAGGCGCTGATGGAATTGGCCTCCATTCACGTGAAGCGCGAGGAATACGACCGGGCGCTGGCCATCTATCAGAACCTGTCGCAGACCGCGAAGGGCACCCCGCTGGCGGAAGAAGCGCAGTATGCCATCTGCACCACCTACATCGAAATGCTGAAACCGAAGTTGACGGTGAGCAGCATCGTACAGAAGAGCGTCACGCCCGAGCAGGTCGCCTTCTCGCTGGAGGAATACGCGCGCGCCTATCCGAACAGCGAACGCACACCGGAAGCCCTCTGGCAACTGGTGAAGTTCCGGTATGACCTGGAGGACTACCGCGGCGCGGTGGATACCGCCCGCCGCATGGCGGCGCTCTTCCCGGACAGCGTGATGACCGGCCGCGTGATGCTCATGCAAGCGCAGGCGCAGATCAAGCTGCGGCTCTTCGACGACGCCGTCGTCTCCCTGAAAACCATCATCGCCAATTACGGCAACGAGGCGCAACAAGCCGAGGTGCTGTTGAATCAGATTCTCAAGCGGATCACCCCGCGGACCAATTAGGTAGGAGGAAACCCATGTTCCGAACCTCAATCCCGTGGTTCATGTCACGCCTGCTGATCGCGTGCCTGCTGTTGGGCGGCGCATGGATGTCCGCGCTGGGACAGAACGCACCCGAAGCGCCGGCGAAACCAGCCGGAGGGCTGACGCTCTTCGATAAAATGCAGTTGCCCGCGGGCGCCTCGCGCACGTTGCCCATGCTGCCAAAGGTGGGAGCCTGGGGGCTGGCCATCGGCCAGCCGGCACAGGGTACCGCCGGTGTCGGCGTGCAGGTAGATGAAGCCGGACAGGCGATCGTTTACCCCACCACCGAGTTGCTGAGCGGCCCGGTCGGCACCGTCGAGTTCGTGGTGAACGTCACCACCGCCCCGGATGACGGCGGCGCGCAGCGCGTGCTGTTGGACTCGCAGCCCGCCGGCGGCAACGGGCGCATCTTCCTGGCGCTCACCGGCAAGAAACTCACCCTTTCGATGACCGGAGATAATAACCAGACGACCTCGGTAGACACCACCGTGAGCTGGACGGAGAAAACCGTCCACACCATCACCATTCTCTGGGATGCCAACGACGTGACGCTCTCGCTGGACCGCCGCCCGGCGGGAAAAACCGAGAAGCCGAACCTGTCCGCGCGCGAACCGCTCTACCTGGTCCTCGGCAACAGCCGCGATTTTAAAAACCCGGCAAAGATGGCGGTGGCCAACCTGCGGTTAAGCACCGCGCGCGAGCCGGACGCGGCGCCGGGCAGCCTGCGCGCCGATGACAGCACGCCCAACCTGGAACTGACGCTGAAGATGGCACAGGGCTATCAGCGCCGCCTGTATCCGATGCTCGATCGGCTGCGCGGGCAGCGCCTGCCGGAAGCGGACTTCGCCTACGCGCTGGCCTACTCCGATATCGGCGACCTGGATCGCGCCATGCAGGCGATCACGCCGATTGCCAACAATGACAAGCACCCGATGTACGTGCAGGCCGTCTTCCTGCGCGCCGACCTGCTGGCCAGCCAACGCAACTACATGGACGCCTTCAACCAGCTTCAGGTGCTGACCACCAGCAAGGATGTCGCCACCGTGGTGCGCGCGCAGGTGAAGCAGGCCGTGGTGCTCTACGATCAGGGTGACAAAGCCGGCGCGCTGAAGCTCATCGGTGAAGTCATCGCCCGCTATCCGGAGATGCCGCAGATTAACGAGGCG
>JAKIYB010000483.1 GCA_022708765.1 Armatimonadota bacterium
GGCGCTTCTTGACCGTGAGGTAGATCTGGCTGTGCATAGAATGAAAGACCTACCCGGCGAGATGCCGGATGGGCTGATCATCGCCGCCGTGCCGCCGCGCGAGGATACCCGTGACGTCCTGGTCGGTCCGCTGAATCAGCCCGTCACACTGGCGGCATTGCCAACCGGCGCGCGCCTGGGCACCTCCAGCCTGCGCCGCAAAGCGCAGATTCTCGCGCTGCGCCCCGACCTGACGGTGCTGGATATGCGCGGCAATGTAGACACCCGCCTGCGTAAGCTGGACGACGGGCAATATGATGCGGTCGTGCTGGCCGCCGCCGGCCTCCATCGGTTGGGACTGGCCGCGCGCATTCATGAATACCTCCCCTCACCAGCCGTGCTCCCCGCCGCCGGCCAGGGCGCGCTGGCAATCCAGACCCGCACGGACGACACCAAGCTCATTACCGCGCTGGCGCCGCTCAATGACGACGACACTATGCGCGCCACCCGCGCTGAACGCACTGTCCTGGCGGAACTCGGCGGCGGCTGTTCCATTCCGCTTGGCGTGCTGGCCACCGTGGACGGCTCGCGCCTCATCCTGCGCGCCGCCCTGTGTAACCCGACCAGCGACGAGATCATGCGCGAAGAACTCGCCGGCGATGGAACCCCGGAAGGCCTGGGGCGCGAAGTGGCCGCCCGCCTGCGCAGCCGCGCTGCCCACTTCCTCCCGAACCTGTTGTAAACAGCAGGGAATCACGCCACGCGTGACGAAGGTAACCGTTGCAGGAGGGTTCTCCCGTGCAGTGGTTCGATTGCCATGCCGAATTCGGCCGGCGCGCGATTCCCAATGCCATCCAATGTCCCACCGTGTCGGCGCTCGCGGACTTACTTGGCGAGATTGGCGTGGAGCGAGCGCTTGTCACCCACCCCGCCCAGTACGAGCAGCACCCCGCCGTCGGCAACGCCCGCGTCATTGAAGAGATATGCGATTATCCGCAGCTTGTCCCAACCTGGGCGATCCTCCCCCCGCAAACCGAAGAATTGGGTACGGTAGACGATTTCCTGGCGGCGATGGCCACCTTCGAGGTGCGGGCGCTGTGGGCCTACCCCGTGCAGCACCGCTACCTGCTCAATATGACCACTATTGGTCCGTTGCTCGAAACAATCATACCCCGCCGTATCCCCCTCTTCATAAAAGTGGAAGGAGAGCGCTGGCAGACGATCTATGATCTCCTGAAAGACGCCACGGGCTTGCGGCTGGTCTGCGTCACCACGGCACTGTGGGGCGATGACCGCTTCTTTCGCCCGCTCCTGGAACGCTATCCTGATGTATTGCTGGCGACAAGCACGCTATTCGTGGAGGGACAGCTTCCCCCATTGGTGAAACACTACGGCGCGCACCGCTTGCTCTACGGCAGCAGCTTTCCGGATCGTCAGCCGGGCGCCAGCCTTTTCCCGCTGCTGCACTGTGGCCTGCCGGAAGCCGACATAACCGCCATCGCCGGTGGAAATCTCCAGCGCCTGCTGCGGGAGGTGACATTATGAGCCGCATGACTCCGCTGGTGCAGGCATTTCTGAAATACGGTAAGCTCGCGGAGTGCCCCATCTACGATCTGCACACTCACCCCGACCGTTTCGCCGGCATCTTTTTCCCCGAGCCGGATATGGATGGCATCCTGCGAAGCATGGACCGCTGTGGTGTGGCGAAGATCGCCATTGCCCCGCATACCGCGCTGCTGGCACCGCTGGACGGCAACAAGCTCACCTTCGCGATGCTGGCGGCCCATCCCGACCGCTTCCTTGGTTACCTGGTCTTTAATCCGCGCTACCCGGAAAACCTGGATACCCTGCTTGCACGATCACTGGAGACGCCCGGTATTATCGGCTTTAAAATCCATCCCTCCATGCACGACTACCCGCTCATCGGCGACGCGTATCAACCGCTCTTTGCCTGGGCAAATGCCCATCGCCAGCTTGTGCTCTCCCACACCTGGGCCGATCCGCGCTGCGATGCCGCCGCCTGCCGGAGGGTGTCCGAGCAGTATCCGGAAATGATCTTCCTCCTCGGTCACTCCTGCTGGGGCGATTTCGAACGCGGCATCGCGCTGGCCGCCGAAATGCCGAATGTCTACCTGGAACTCACCGCCGCCGAACACGTGCCAGGTTTTATCGAACAGGCTGTGCGGGGCGTCGGCTCGGCAAAGATCATCTTCGGCACCGACCTCCCCTGGTTCAATCCGCACTACACCCTCGGCTGCGTCCTCTTTGCGGACATCGAAGACGCCGACCGCCACGCCATCCTGCACGGTAACGCTGAGCGCATCCTGGACATATCGGCGTTGCCAACATCATAACCCGCCCGTTGTGCCGGTATTGCACTGCACCAAGCTCTTCTGCCGGGAATACTGATGGTGCTCTCAACGGAGCAGAAGGCGAGGCAGAAAAATATGAGTCAGGTGATCCCTTACCGGACGTTGGGAAGGACCGGTGAGCAGGTGTCCATCGTCGGGGTAGGCGGCTACCACCTTGGTGTGCCGGAGAACCCGGCGGTCGCCGTCGCCATCGTGCGCGCCGCTATAGACAGCGGCATCAATTTCATGGACTGCTCATGGGACTATAACGACGGAGAGAGCGAGCGCCGGTTGGGGCGCGCCTTGAGGGATGGCTACCGCAAGCGCGCCTTCCTGATGACAAAGTTTGATGGTCGCACGCGGAAAGCGGCGGCTGCACAGCTTGACGAAAGCCTGAGGCGTCTGCAGGTAGACTGCCTTGATCTGTGGCAACTGCATGAAGTGATCCGTTTCGACGATATTGATCGTACCTTCGCGCCGGGTGGTGCCCTCGAAGCGATGGTGAAAGCGCGCGATGCTGGAAAAGTACGCTACCTCGGGTTCACCGGCCATAAAGATCCGTCCATCCACCTGCGGATGCTGGAACAGGATTTCCCGTGGGACACGGTGCAGATGCCGGTTAATGCGCTGGACGCCCACTACCGCAGCTTCGCGCGTGAAGTGCTGCCCGTATTGGAAGCGCGCAACATTGGCGTGATCGGGATGAAGCCGTTCTGCGGCGGCACTCTGTTCGAGACGCAGACAGTCTCCGCCATCGAAGCGTTGCATTATGCTATGCATCTGCCAACCGATGTGGTGGTAACGGGCATGCAGTCGCTCGATGAGCTAATGCAGGCGATAGAAGCCGCGGCCACCTTCCGCCCACTGAGTGACGAGAAAGTGAAGACTATCCTGGAGCGCACCGCCCCGAAAGCGCGGGATGGCCGGTTCGAGCACTACAAGACCGAGCAAACCCACGATTCGACGGTCACGAACCCGGAATGGTTAGATGCGGCCTAGCGAACGACGTTACCGTAGCCCCAGTTCCGTGAATTTCGCGTCGGCGAAGCTCCCCCACCCGGCGTTAGCCTGTGGGTTGGCTGGACTGGGATGAAGCAGGCGATCAATCCGTATGTCAATACCGGCGAGTGCGGCTTTCAATCGCGCTTCGGCGAAGCTCCCGATGCCAATGGCAACCCGCGGGTGCATGATTTCGATCAGAGTGCGAATTGCTCCGTCACAAGCGGCATACAGCCCGACGGCTTCGGATGCCGGGAGTTTATCAGGCGTGCGATTCTTTCCGCTCTCCTCCATGAAGACGAGCGGACAGTAGTTAGCCACGAAGAA
>JAKIYB010000484.1 GCA_022708765.1 Armatimonadota bacterium
AGGTGGCCGACTTCTTCCACCGCCGGGGGGTAAGTGAGCTGCCGGTGACGGTGGAGGAGGGCGTGGACGCCTTTCGCGCGCGCGGCTGGCGCATCGCGTCCGGTCCGGTTGACGCTGCCGCGCCCGACCGCGAGCCGCTGCTGGAACTGCGCCACGTTTCGCACGCCTACCCCGGTGGGCCACCGGTGCTGCGCGACCTTTCGCTGACCATCCGCCCCGGCGAAATCATCGCCATCCTCGGCCAAAACGGCTGTGGGAAAACGACGCTGGCGAAGCTGATGCTCGGGCTGCTGGCGCCCGCCGAGGGGCAGGTGCTGCTGCGCGGCGCGCCCATCGCCGGTCGCCCGCTGGCCGAGGTGGCGCGCGCGGTGGGCTACGTATTTCAGAATCCCGACCATCAGCTTTTCGCGCAGACGATTGGCGAGGAGGTGGCGTTCGGCCCGCGCAACCTGGGCGTGCCCGCAGACGCGCTGCCGGCGCGGGTGGCGGAGACGCTGGCAGCGGTGGGCTTATCCGGCATGGAAGCGCATAATCCCTTCCTGCTGACGAAAGGCGAACGCCAGCGGGTGGCGGTGGCGAGCATCCTTGCCGCCGGCCCGGAAGTCATCATCCTCGACGAGCCCACCACCGGCCTGGACTATCGCCAGCAGGTGGAGATGATGGCGCTGGTGCGCCGCTTGCACGCCGCCGGACGGGCGATTGTACTCATCACCCACGCCATGTGGCTGGCCGCCGAATACGCCCACCGCTGCGTGGTGATGGCGGAGGGGCGGATCCTCGCCGACGGCCCGTCGCGCGCCGTTTTCACTGACAACGAGGCGCTGGCGCGCGCCGGCTTGCGCGCCCCGGCCATCACCCGGCTCGGTCAGGCGCTGGGCAGCGCCGTCCTCACCGTCGAGGAACTGCTGGCGCGCACGGAGGGACGCTAATGGCCCTCTACCGTGCCGCCGACACCCCCATCCACCGCCTCAATCCGGCGGGCAAGCTGCTGCTGCTCGCGCTCTTCTTCGCCTGGACGCTGCGGCTGGAGCACGCGCTGCCGCTGCTCGTGCCGTGCGGCGCGGCGCTGCTCGCGCTGACGCTGGGGCGGGGCGGGCATGCCCTGCGGGCGGCGCTGCCGCTGCTGCTCACGCTGGGGGTCGTCACGCTGCTCTTCTGGACGCTGCTGGGCGGCGGCGTAACGCCGCTTTCGCGCTTCGAGTCGCTGGTCGTCTCCCCTGATGGCGTCCGGCACGCCCTCGCCATGACGCTGCGGCTGGAGACGATGCTGCTGGGCGGGCTGGCGCTGGTGGCCACCACCAGCGTGGAGGCGCTGCGCGCGGGCCTTTGCCGGCTGCGCGTGCCCTTCCCCGTCGCCTTCGCCGTCAGCCTGGCCTTCCGCCTCATCCCCCTCTTCGCCGGCGCGCTGGAGAAAGCGGTGCAGGCCCAGCGCTGCCGCGGCTTTGCGGTGGACGCCGGCGGCCCGCTCGCCCGCCTCCGCAACTACGCCCCCCTCCTCATCCCCGCCATCCTCGTCTCCCTCCGCACCACCGACCACCTCGCCGCCGCCCTCGAAGGCCGCGCCTACGGCCACCCCATCCCCCGCACCGCCCTCCACCCCTACCCCTGGCGCTGGGCGGATACCCTGTGCGCCCTCGCAATTACGGCGGCGCTGGCGACGACGTGGGTTTGGCGGTAGAATAGGGGGCAGGATAGAAGCCATTCCCTATTTTCGTAGTCAGATGCGTCCTGCGGACGACGAAAGATGATGAGAGTATCCCCCTTCCTCTTTTGTCAGACTATTCAACTCCACCATGCTGAATGAGATAATCAACAGGAGTCGGAGGAGTATTGCTCGATGAGAGACCGACCTTTTTCGCAATCGTCAAGGGAGTGACGCCAGCGGGGAAACGATGCTGGATAATATAATTTACAGGTAGTCCTGTGTAGATATTATAGAACCCACCACTGCTCGTTTCGATAATAACATCTAGTTCACGCTGTGTTCGGGGGTTTACCGGCGCGCCATGTTCAATAAGGGTTTGCAGCATATAGAAGCTTACGCCTGCCGCGTAATGTACGGGGGAAACGCCCTCGTAATCAACGATGTCGGCACGGGATCCCGCAGCGATCAGCGCATTAAATAGCGTTGGGCCATACCCGGGGTTTGTATAGAGAGAAACCGTATAGAAGAGAGGGTTACGTCCGTACTTGTCAAGAAGATTGACATCCGCGCCACGTTCGATATATAGACGGGCTAATGTCATAGGGGAGCATGACGGTTTTTCCTCATCGTTCATATAGTCAATGACCATGTAATGCAGAGGGGTGAAGTTCCCATCGTTTTGCGCATTGAGATTCGCCCCCTGATCAATCAAGTAAGCCGCGACATTCTTGGTATGCTGATAATGCAGAGGAGTTAAGCCCTTGACTGTTTTAGCATTCACGTCAGCGCCGTGCCCAACTAGCAACTGAAACGTCTCAAGTAAACCTTCATAGTAATGAAGACGCGTCCGCCCCTCGTTGTCGCTCGCATTGGCGTTGGCACCGCCGAGTACCAGGAAGGACGTTGCTTTTCCAGTAGCCCAGAGTAAAGGCGTTGCCTCGGTATTATCCCGAGCCTCGATGTTTGCATTACTCGCGACAAGGAGTTGCGCGAGATCTTCCCGTCCCTTGGCAGCAGCGAGATGTAGGGGTGTATCGCCGCCTTTGCCACATCCAGTTACCGTAGCACCATGCGCCAGCAGCAGGCGGCCCACGGCATTGAAACCGTCTTCTTGATATGGTGGCGATCCCCAAGTAGTATAGGCAGATCTGCACACCCAATGCAGGGGGGTGTCACCGTTATTGTCCGCCAGATTGACGGCCGCATCTCGTGTGAGCAGATATTCTACGCCAGCGTTATTGCCGTTCGATGCGGCAAAGGATAATGCCGTACGTCCTTCGCTGTTTCGGTGGTCAGTTACAGCACCGTTTTCCAGTAGAATACTCATCGCGGTGAGATTGCCGTTAGCAGCGGATTTGGACAGCGCGGTCAAGCCACGCTTATTTACGTAAGATATTTCGGCGCCAAGCTCAATCAGCAAACGCATCATATCGGGAGAGTCAAGAGTAACTTGCAGGGGAGAATCGTCGTCGTAAGTCATCTTGCAGTTCACCAGAGAAGGATCTTTGGTGATGAGTTGGCGGACTGCCTCTACATCATTACGCTTTAGCGCTTCGACGAACGCAATTTTGTCAGGTCCTACCGGAAGATCTTTCCAGCCGCCGAAACATCCGGCAAGAAGACATACAGCCACGGCGCTTGCGATCAATATCGTAGCGATAGATCGCATAGAGATACCTCCTATCAGGTCATCCCTGGGAAGCGATATCTTAATTATTTATTATATCCCCATTGCTTTCAGTGTCAAGCCGAGAGGAAATCCATCTGACTCACAGCGATGGGAAGTTTTACGTGTGATGAGGCTTGCGGGTATAGGTATAGAAGGGAGCGACCTAACCACCACTCTCACGCCAATCCTCCCAATCCCACAAATTAAGGTTCAGACAAAAAGCAAACACCCGCTTGACAACAGAACAAAAGTGTGCTATGCTGCCGCCCAATACTGTTGCTTTATGCCTTCCCGCACTCCTTCTGCTGCCGCTTGCTGTTCGGGGGAGCGGTGCCT
>JAKIYB010000485.1:0-3336 GCA_022708765.1 Armatimonadota bacterium
GAAGGATGACAAAGTGCCCGCCACTATCTACTGTCCGGCGGTGAGCGTGTGGCAGCCCCCGCAGCCGCAACCGGCCAACGGCGCGCTGTTCATTCAGGTGGCCATTCATGGCGGAGACCTGAAGGATTATCCCGCGAAGCCCGACTTTGATTACATGAACACGAATATCACCGATCGCGATACGTATATGCTACGCTACAGCTACAGTTGTCTGGCGCGCTGCTACGATATCATCAAAAGCCTTCCGCAGAGCAACGGGGAGATTCACGTGCAGGGCGGCAGCCAGGGTGGGGGACTGTCGCTGGTGATGGCCGGTCTGCGCCCGGTCACCAGCGTGCGCGGCACCGCCATCGCCCTCTGCCGCATTGACTGGACAGTGCTGGGCTACACCGAGTGGGGCCCGCGCTGTCCGCAGGGGGAAGACCCGAAGAAGATCGCCGAGGTGGTGCGCTACTACGACCCGGCCAACTTCGCCCACCGCATCAAGGCGCCGCTGCGTCTCTGCTTCGGCCTGTTCGACTTCTGCGCGCCCGCCGAGGGTATCTTCACCGCCATCAACGCCCTGCCGAAGGAGACGAAGTGCGAGGTGTTCGTGGACCCCTTCGGCGGCCACTTCACCCTCAACCAGTCGCGCTTCGCGTCTAATGAACCCGGCGTCGAAATCCCCCGCTGGTACGGCACCGCGGAAGACAACAAGGTGGTCAAGTAAGCATGCGGATCACTCTCGCGTACGGGAAGACCGGCCTTCCGCTGACGCTGCCCGACACGGCGGCGGTGACGGTGGTGCAGCCGCGCTACCTTCCCGGCCTGCCTGACCCCGCCAGTGCCGTGCGCGCGGCGTTGCGCGCGCCCATCGGCGCGCCGCCGTTGCGGGAGTGCGCCCGCGCGACCGATAGGGTAGGCATCGTCTTCAGTGATATCACCCGCCCGACGCCCAGCGCGCTGCTGCTGCCGCTCATTCGCGATGAACTGGCGCATGTGCCGGATGAACAGATCGTCCTCTTCAACGCCACCGGTACCCACCGCGCGAACACTGACGCGGAGCTGCGCGCCATGCTCGGTGATGAAGTGGTGGAGCGCTACCGCATCGTGCAGCATGACGCCGACAATGCCGGCAGCCACGTCAGCATCGGCACGACAACCAGCGGTAACGAGATTCGCATCGAACGGGAATTCACGGATTGCGACGTGCGCATCCTCACCGGGTTCATCGAGCCGCATTTCTTCGCCGGCTTCTCCGGTGGCGGTAAAGCAGTCATGCCGGGGCTGGCGGCGCTGGAGACGGTGCAGCGCAACCACAGCGCGCGCAACATGGATGACCCGCGCGCCCGCTGGGGCATCACCCGCGGTAATCCCGTTTGGGAAGAGGTCGTGGAAGCCGCCGCCATGGCGTCGCCTACCTTCCTGCTGAATGTGACGCTCAATCGCGACAAGCAGATAACCGGCGTCTTTGCCGGCGACTGGCGGCAGGCCCATGACGAAGGGTGCGCCTTCGTGCGCGACACCGCCATGATGCCCGTCGAGGCGCCGTTCGACATCGTCATCAGCACGAATTCCGGCTTTCCGCTCGATCTCAATCTGTACCAGTCGGTGAAGGGGATGAGCGCCGCCGTGCAGGTGGTGAAACCCGGCGGCAGCATCATCATGGCAGCGGAGTGCTGGGACGGCATCCCCACCGGCAGCGCGTATGGCCGCCTGCTCGCGGACGCGCCGGATCTCGAGACACTGCTTTCCACCATCCGCGCGCCCGGTTTCGCCCATCCGGAGATGTGGCAAGCGCAGATTCACGCGCTCATCGCCCTGCACGCGGACATCTTCTTCTACAGCCATAACCTGACCGAGACGCAGTTGCGCGGGGCGCTGCTCACCCCCTGCGCGTCCATCGAAGCCACCGTCGCCGACCTGCTGCGCCGCTACGGCGACGACGCCCGCATCTGCGTGCTGCCGGAAGGCCCGCAGACGGTGCCGTATGTGGTGTCATAATTGCGAACAGTCGAGGTTTTACGCATGAAGCTCACTCGATTTCAACTCCTGGGCATCGTCCTGCTGCTCATCACGGCGGCATCGTACCTGCATCGGAATTTTTCTACCCCGCCGGCGTGGACGGCGTTGCAAGAGTGGGTGCGGACGGCACAGCCCGGGGAACTGCTCACCGGCTATCCCGAACTGGTGCAGTTGGACGGGCGCGAGATGACGCCCGTGCATACGCAGGACGACGCCATACCTTTCCTCTTCAGCGACAGCCCGGAATACCTCTACACCGACGCGCTGGGAAAAGGGTTGGCCTGCATGCGGCTGACGCGAGAAGCGACATACCGCACGCAGCCTGAACAGCGCCGCACCTTCGGCGTCGGCATCTATCACATCAACAAGGTGACCGATCCTGAGACGCGCCAGGCGAAGCCCGCGACCGTCAGCCTGGTAGTGCGGGCACTGACATCGGTAGAGGACGGGGGCGTGACGCATCGCAATGTCCGCCCGGCCGCCGTGCGCCTGCTGCGAGGCGCGGCGGGTGAGTCCGATGTGATGCCGATGTTCGCCGGCAAGGCCTGCGCGAAGGCGTGGTTCACCCACCCGAATATCTCGCCGAAGACCATTACGCTGCGGCCTGGCGAGGCGAAGGCCGTTTACACGAGCACGCTGCCGTCAGATACATGCTTGAGCGCCATGCTGGACCTGGATGCGACGAATGCGTATTTCCTGAAAGTCTACGTCGTTTTCGGAAGGGTGAAGGACTACGATGCCATCGCTTTCGCGCCTTACGGATTGACCATCGGCACCAACTCCGGCACCGGGCAATTCTGGAAGCGCATTCTGCGTCCGGTAGACGGCACACGGTCCTTCGATCCGGCGAATGCACGACATGGGAATAAGACCCACATGCGCTTCGTGAAGATGCCGCCGGAGGTGCAGTACCTGGTAGATGAGACGTGGGATATGCGTCCGGAGAATGAGGGGAAGAAGCTGGTGCGCGGCAAAGGCGGCCAGCGCCGGCCCTTCAAAGGTGACTACAACGTGGATTACACCGTCGCTATCCCCATCCGCGCCTCACGTGTTCCCGCCGATTTCGCGCTGGTGGCGGTGCAGCGTTTCGGCCTATTCGCCGGCGCCATGCAAAACTCGACGGGCGAGATGGTGGAAATCCCCGCAGGGGCGGACGCACAGCTTCGCACCGGACCTGAAGGCGTCCTGTTGGAACGCGTCCGCATCACCACCACGACCCGGACCGAGTACCGTTTCCACTGGCTTCTGCCTGGCGGCTCGTATGGAGATCAGGTCTTTCTGCTCATTCCCCTCGGCTCTACGATGTGATCGTTTGGAGGATCATGCGGCGGA
>JAKIYB010000485.1:3380-3650 GCA_022708765.1 Armatimonadota bacterium
CCCGCCGCTTCACGCGCGCGGTGTGGGGTAGTCGTCGAAGGGATCATATTCTGCCATCGTCTGTTTCACCCGCGCGCGGCCGCGCGCCAGCGATTGCTCCAGCAGGCGGTCCTCGCGGTCAATGCGCGCAAGCGCCCAGCAGGCGACGGTTCCCTGGAATATCTTGTACAGGCCAAAGAGGTGGAACAGGGTATATATCGTCAGGCCAATGTCAAAGCCGGCCGCGAAGTAGGACAGGAGCAGCATGGTATCTAGCCCATACAGCACCAT
>JAKIYB010000486.1 GCA_022708765.1 Armatimonadota bacterium
GGTTCACGGCGTCTATTAACTCATCCAGCATCACCAGCGGCGAGCCGCTCTGGGTGACGATGATGCCGTCCTCGCCCAGCGCGCGGCGGGCATCCCGGTAGAAGGATTCGCCGAAGAGATCCACGGCGGGTCCGACGGGATCAGTGGAATCCACGAGGATGACGTCGAAATGCTCCTCTGTCTCACGCAGATACTTCACGCCGTCGCCGATGATAAGTTCCGCGCGGGAGTCGTCGAAGGCGTTCCCGGCGATGGACGGCAGCAGTTCACGGCTGACGCGCACCACCTCACCGTCAATCTCCACCATGGTGGCTTTGCGGACGGGGTGTTCGAGCACGCGGCGCAGCGCGCCGCCGTCGCCGCCGCCGATGACCAGCACCCGCTGGGGATTGGGGTGCGCCATCATCGGCACGTGAACGAGCATCTCGTGATAGATATATTCCTCGACTTCGCTCGTCTGGGTGGCGTCGTCCAGCACCAGCATCCGCCCGAAGGGGACGGTGTCCAGCACCTGAATGTGCTGGAAGTCGGACTGGCCTTCATACAGCGTGTCGCGGACGAGGGCTTCCTGGCGCCACCCCTGGCGAAACGGCTCAGCAAACGCCCGCATATAGCGTCTCCGGATCACGCGGCTGGGTCTTTGCCGGTTCCTCGATGATAAGGCCGCGGTTCATCTCCATCACCTGAATGCGCTCGGGTTGGAAGTAGTGGCGCAGCACCGGCACGGCTTCGTTCGGATCGGTATGGAAGCCGCAGGTGAAGACATCCACCGCCGCGTAGCCGTGTTCGGGCCAGGTATGGATCATCAGATGGGACTCGGACAGGATGGCCACGCCGGTCACGCCGATGGGCGTGAACGGATAAACCCGCAAGTCCAGTAAAGTGGCGCCGCACGCCTCGACGGTCTCCGTCATGGCGCGCTCGATGGTCTCGATGGAGTTGATGCGATCCGCGTCGCAGCCCCAGAGCTCCAAAATCAGGTGGCGTCCAATACGCTGCATGTGTGTTACCTCCACCAAAGCACCACGGCCGCAACCGCGCAGCCGATGCGCTCGACTTTGTGCTCGGACGAAAAAACCAGGAGTTCGTCCAGCTCCATCCCGCGCTGGGCAAAGCCCTCGCGCACCATCCGGCTCACCGTGTCTTCCACGGCGTCCCGGGAACCGCCGGTATTTTCAAAGATCATCCCATGCCCGTCGCGGCGTAAACCGATGCCGACGGCGGCGGCCACGACATCGCCGGGGGTATCGCTCATCTTCACCGTGTAGACGGTCGGCACCAGCGCGCCCGGTTCCAGGTCGTCCGGGCGAACATCCAGCATTCGCACGCCGGCGGGCACGATGCTGCTGACCTTGATCAGGTTCAGATTGCCGATGCCGGCCATCAGCAGCGCGTTATCGAAGGCGTTCAGCTCAGTCAGCCCTTCGGCGTGACCGGCGGTCGGCCAGATACAGGTCGGTGTCGTCCAGCGCACGGCGCTCTCTCCTCACGATATATCCCACATGCCCACAGGCGCGCGAAAGCACCACCCCCAAGGTGGCCCCCAGCCCTCTTCGAGCCAGTGGTGGCATGTAACAAGCCAACCCCAGATAATGGTGCTTTCTGGTAAAAGCGATCTGTGCGTGCCAACGGCACATATTGTCTACCGGCTCACAGGCCGCGACAGCATCGTAGTATACAGCAAAGCTATAAAGAATGCTAGAGTTTTCCACAAAGTTTTTTCACATGTGCGGGGGTGTTGGCAGGACAGGTGCCTTCCGACGAGGAGTTAACACTGAGGATGAAGGGGGTATCCATATGATCATGGGACTTCGTCGGCTATCCGCGCTCTTGCTTGCGATGCTCTTCTGCGTCTTCCTGCTCGGTCAGGCGCCGCATGCGGACGTGGAGATTGCGCGCGATCTCGTCTACGCGGCTGCCGATGGTGAGGCGTTGAAGCTGGATGTATACCTGCCGCGGGGTGTCGCGGGATTGACGCCGGTGGTGCTGGCTTTTCATGGTGGCAGTTGGATGGCGAACGGACGAGCGGAACTGGGCGCGCTGGCGGAGTACCTGACCGCACGCGGCTACGCGGTAGTGGTTCCAAGCTACCGATTAATACCGCGCCATATCTACCCCGCGCAGCTCGAAGACGCCCGCGCCGCGGCGCGCTGGGTGGCGGTGCATGCCAAGGAGTACCGCTGGGATATGAAGCGTTTCGTGCTGCTCGGACATTCCGCCGGAGGTCAGCTTGCCGGACTATTGGCGACAGACCGCCCGGCTGATCTGCCGACGCCGCGCTGCATGATAGACCTGTTCGGTCCGATGGACTTCACCGGCGTCCCTCCCAGCCTGAAAGCGAAGTGGACGGTGAAGATGTATCTGGGCGCGGCTCAGGAGGAGAAGCCGGAACTATACGCGGCAGCTTCGCCCATAACCCATGTGACACCTGACGATCCGCCCTTTCTCATCGTGCACGGCGTGAAGGACGACGTAGTGCCTATCGCCCAGTCGGAGCGGATGCGCGCGGTGCTGGAAGCGGCGAAGGTACCGGTGGAATATCACCCCGTGCCTGGCGCCGGTCACATCCTGCCCACGCCGGGTACTACCGCCGGTCGGACGATGCTGGAACATGTGGCCGCCTACCTGCGTGCCCGCTGTCCGGCGAGTGAGTGACGCGTGTCGCGGAGATTTTTCCAAAAGCCCTTGACGGCCTCGCGTGATTTCCCTATACTTACACCCGTTGCGGAGGTCGCGCCGCGCGCCCGTCCCGTGAAGCCGGAGGCAGGTGTGCCGCGGGAGCTTCGAGCGCGTAGGGGTGTAGCTCAGTTGGTAGAGCGGCGGTCTCCAAAACCGTAGGTCGCGAGTTCGAATCTTGCCACCCCTGCCAATTCGCGGAGCCGTGGTGTAGCCAGGTTTAACACACTGGACTGTCACTCCAGAGATCGCGGGTTCAAATCCCGTCGGCTCCGCCAGATTTCACAACACCGCCGATTTCTCGGCGGTGTTGTTATTTGGTCCCTCACCCGCGGGCGCGGCGCCGGGACATTACGGCGTGACCGGCGCCAGCGCCGGGTCAGCGTGAATGGCGTGGGCGAGTGCCGCGCGCGCCTGGTTGACGGCGGACCGGGCGTTGATGCGGTTCGTGAGCGCGGTCACCAGCGTCGCCTGCGTATCCAGCACATCGAGGAAGGTCCCCAGGCCGGCGTTATAACGTCCCTCTGCCAGTCGCACGCCTTCCCCGGCATTCGCCACCTGGGCATCGGCGGTGATGACACGCTGCTCGGCGGTTTTTGCATTCAGGTAGGCCTGCGAGACGGAGGCCGTGACTGCCAGCGTAACGGCGGCCACCTGGGCTTGCGCGGCGGTATGCTGCGCGCGGGCTTCTTCAAGGCGCCCGGCAATGTCGCCGCCATCGAAGGCATCCCACTCCAGCGCCACTCCAAGGGTCAGCGTCTCGTTCGACGGCGGGAAACTCGGTCCGCGCAGCCCCATGCCTATCGTGCCCACCACGCTGGGAGCATCGGCGGCGCGCGCGGCGCGCAGGGCGTAGTCTGCGGCGCGCAGCGCTGCCTGCGTCTGGCTCACCTCCGGGCGTCGTGCCAGTGCCTGCGCCTGAAGGGCCGTGAAGTCGTCCGTTGCCGGCGCGGG
>JAKIYB010000487.1 GCA_022708765.1 Armatimonadota bacterium
CGTCCTGCGCGACCAAAGCCGCCACGGCTTTCCCCAGATCCAGCACACTGCCGCCGCCGACCGCCAGCATGGCATCTACGTTGGCATCGCGTGCGAGCGTGACAGCCGCATCCACGTCTTCCGTTTCCGGTTCACGGCATTGCGGCGGCAACTCCACCAGCGTCACACCCAAAGCCTGCGCCGCATCCCGCACCAGCGACGCGGGATAACTCATCCCACCCCGCGCCACTGCTACCCGCGTGCCAAACCGCCCGAGCACCTCCCGCAGCACCTCTGCCGTGCATCCCGCACCGCAATACGTCTCCCCGGGGACGAGTAGTGTGTGCTTTGCTTCCCTGCCTGTCAAGGCAGTCCAATGCGAAAGAGCAAGCACATGGCCAAGTTACTATCGCGTGAGTAGTTGAAGCAGTACCTCGCCGAGAACGGCTTGTCCACGGTCGCCGATGCTCGGTAGCACTGACCGTCTACGCACTGGCCGTTTTGTTTTGCGCAGCACTTTTCATCTTTGCAGCAGGCCATGTTTGTCCCGCAGCAGGCGCAGGCGCCGGGCGTGCACTGTCCACTGGCGCAACAGGCGTCGTTACAACATGGTTGGCCTTGCTGGCAACATTCCGTCATCGTCCCCTGGGTGTGCATGGCGCACTGTTTATGCGCCGGTTTTTCGGTTGTCGTTGGCGCAGCTTGTGCCCACAGCGCCGTGGCCGCAGTCAGCGCGACGATCAGCATGAGCGCCGGAAGTAAGAAACGTGTTCGCGTGGAATGAGTTCTCCTTTGTGGGTGGAATCAGGGTTCCGATCTCGCAGGACGCGACACGCCAAACACTAGTTCCCTGGTTTTAATATTCGTTATGATACGATGAGATGAACAACGATGTCGTTTACATCTCACACCAGACGGAAACCCTCCGATAGGAGGCGTGATGTATGTGGCCGCATATGTGGGATGGCGGAAGTGGATGGTGGGTCGTGATGATGATCGGCATGGTCCTGTTTTGGATTGCGGTCTTTGTGGGACTGTATCTCCTGTACCGGACATTGGCACAGCGCGGGGCGTTGAGTCCGGCTTCCGGACCGACGGCACCCGTGGCCGAGACACCTCGATCAATCCTTGACCGGCGGTTAGCTGCCGGCGAAATCTCCTCGGAGGAGTATGATACGTTACGCCGTAAGCTCGACGGCGGTTAAAACGTGGCTTACGCAGCTTTTCGGTGGTCATGCGGCATGTCATGCCCTTCGTCTGTCCGTGCTGTCACGGCGGCTACGGCCGGCGGTATAGGAGCAATCCGCGTACGCCGCAGCAGTAAGGCATTAATCACCACGATGATGCTGGAGGCCGCCATGAGCAATGCCGCCCACTCAGGGCGCAACACGATGCCGTAGCCCGCCAGCACCCCGGCGGCGACCGGGATGGCGATCACGTTATAGCCGGTGGCCCACACAAGGTTCTGCTTCATCTTGTTCAAGGTGGCTCGGCTCAAGCGGATGAGACTCACCACATCACGCGGATCATCGCGCACCAGCACGATATCGGCGGACTCAATCGCCACCTGCGTGCCGGCGCCAATCGCGATGCCGATATCGGCCTGGACAAGCGCGGGGGCATCGTTGATGCCGTCGCCCACCATGCCGACACGCTTCCCTTCCGCCTGCAACGCTTTCACCTTGTCCGCTTTCTGACCCGGTTGCACTTCGGCGAAGTAGGTATCGAGCCCGAGTTCCCCGGCGACATAGGCCGCCACATTCGTGTGGTCGCCGGTGAGCATGGCGACCTCGATGCCGAGTGCTTTGAGATCGCGTACCACCGTATACGACTCCGGGCGAATGACATCGGCCAGCGCGATGAGTCCGGCAAAGTCACTACCCCGTGCCACATAGACCAGCGTCTTGCCTTGTGACGTGAGTGTGTCCGCCTGGTGGGCTGCTTCAGACACATCAATACCAAATTGCTCCATGAGCACGCGATTGCCGGCGGCGATGGTCTGCCCGTTCACCGTCGCTTGCGCGCCGCGGCCAGGGACCGCGCGAAAGTCTCCCGTCGTGCTGACGGGAAGATTGCGCTCACGCGCGCTTCGCACGATACCCTGGGCGATGGAATGCTCGGAGTTGGCCTCCAGCGCAGCGGTGAGCTGGAGCAATTGCTGCTCCGTGATCGTGCCAAACGGGATGACGTCGGTGACGCCGAATTCCCCTTTCGTCAGGGTTCCGGTCTTATCGAAAATGATGCTGTTTAAGCGCACAGCGGTTTCTGTCGCCTCATTATTCCGGATGAGAATGCCGGCGTGCGCGCCGAGTGTGGAGGAGATGATGACCACGGTGGGAATGGCCAAGCCGAGTGCGTGGGGACAGGCCACAATGAGCACGGTGACCATGCGGAGCAAGGCAAAGACGAGTCCTGCCTGGGTGAAGAACATCCAGACAACGAAGGCCCCGATACCGACGACGAGAGCGATGATAGTCAAGTACTGCGCCGCGACATCCGCCAGCCGCTGGGTGCGTGTTTTCGAGGCCTGAGCTTCTTCGATGAGGGTGACAATCTGCGCAACCGCGGTCTCCTTTCCGGTCGCCGTCACCCGCATGCGGAATGCCCCTGAGCCGTTGAGCGATCCACCGATGACCGTGTCACCTGGCTCTTTTGGCACTGGACGCGATTCACCGGTCAGCAACGATTCGTTGACTTCACTCTCGCCATCAATGACCTCACCATCAATAGGCACTTGATCACCAGGGCGCACCAGCAGCAGATCGCCTTTATGGAGCTGTTCCGTTGGCACGGTTTCCGTGCGGTCGTCTACGATACGGTTTGCCGAAGGCGGGATGAGTTTAATGAGTTCCCGCAACGCCCCTGTGGCCCCACGCAGCGAGCGCATTTCCATCCAATGGCCAAAGAGCAGGAAGACCACGAGGGTGCTGATCTCCCAGTAGAATTCCGGCGCCGCAAAGAAAAAAGTCGCTGCGGTGCTGAACAGGTAGCCCGAAGCGACGGCCACCGACACCAGCACGTTCATATCAAAGGTACCCGTCGGCAAGGCTTGAGCCGCGCCGCGGTAAAATGGCCAGGCCCCCCAGATGGCAATGATACTGGCCAGGCCCCAGAGCACCAGCATCTGCCCGGGGAAGGTGAGAGAGAATCCCAGCCACTCCTGAATCATCGGGGAGAGGAGCAATACGGGGATGGTGAGCACCGCGGTGACATAAAAACGCTGGCGGAACTCGGCTTCCATCCCGGCATGGTGGACGCCACCATGCCCGTGGGCTTGATGGGAACTCGGCGGCGCCTGTGCCGCGGCAGGCGGTTGATGGCCGCCGTGCTCGTCAGGGTGGTCGTGATTCATGCCGTGTCCTCATTTGCCATGGGCTGTCCGGTGGGATAGCCATGCCGTGCCAGGAGATCGCGCACGGTCTCCAGGGTGGTGCGGGCATCGTCATACTGCACGCGTACTATGCCGCTGACCGGGTTGATACTGACGTCGGTAACGCCCGTCTCTTCGGAGGCAAGGCGTTCCAACCCCACCGGCGCTTCATCCGGTCGTGCTTCATCCTGTAAGGGTAACAGCACCGTGCGTTGTGCCATGGCATAACCTCGACAACTCGGCATTGCTTCAACCTACCAAACTCTGGCGCACAT
>JAKIYB010000488.1 GCA_022708765.1 Armatimonadota bacterium
GTATGTCAAAGAATACGGGTTCGATGTCCATGTGCACGGGGAGGCGTCCTTCTTCCTGAATACCCGCCGACAACCGTATACGCGCTCCGGGATTGCCGTGCTGGTGCAAAAATATGTAACGGCGGCACGCCAGCAGATGCCCACGCTTCCGGCGCGTGTCACGCCCCATGCCTTTCGGCACAGCAAAGCCATGCATATGCTGCAGGCCGGCATCCCCCTGATCATCATCCGCGACTTCCTCGGGCACGTGGATATCAAGACCAGCGAAGTCTATGCCCGCGTCGACCTGGAGATGAAGCGGCAAGCATTGGAAAAACTCCATCACCCTGTCACCCCGCATGGGCTCCCCGCTTGGGAAGACGATGCGGCACTCATGGAGTGGCTCCGCTCATTATAGCACCCCTCACATCGGCCGCGTAGATATTATGTCGCGAATCCCTTGACTTCTTCGCCCCGCCAAGCATGAATGGGGACGAACACGTGGGGTTCGCGACATAAGCGCACTCAGCGCATAAGCAGGCGTTATGTGCTTAAGAGCATAACGCCTGCCCGTCAAGGCGTTTGGGCGCAAACGTGGAAGAATCTTCGAAGTATGCGAAACCCCACCTGAACCAGGTGGGGTCATCCAGTGCCTCAACAGATCTGTGACTATTAATCCCACGTGCCAGGATTGGTTCGCGGGGTCGACGTCGTGCGGTTGGCCTGTTGCACGGTGGGATTCCACTCATCCGAGGTGAGTGTCAAATCGGCGTTGATGCCGCCGGCGTAGACATCGTTCGCGATGCAAAACGCGCCGCCGCCGACATAAAGGCCTTTCGACGTGGTATGCGTTGAGCCGGCATTCACGCCTTCATACGCTTGCACCAGCGCAAACCAGCCTTGGCCAATGCCGCCCGTCTCGGTGAAATCGCT
This sequence comes from Armatimonadota bacterium, assembly GCA_022708765.1. Taxonomy (GTDB): domain Bacteria; phylum Armatimonadota; class Hebobacteria; order CAIYQO01; family CAIYQO01; genus JAKIYB01. Next base: position 913 of record JAKIYB010000488.1, read on the forward strand.
CCGGACGATATTGAAGGCCACCAGGCCACGCCCCGACACATAGATGTTATAATTTTCCGTCCCGCCGACTTGCCCGTTGAGGAAGGCCCGATTGTTGCACACGTCCAGATCGACGCCGATGGCATAGATACCTTCGAACCGATTGCCGGCGACGAGGTTGCCGCGAATTTGCCCGCCCGACGAGGCCTGGTTCTCGATGCCATACTCTTCATTGCGATAGGCTCGGTTGTTCCAGACATTGGTGAAGTCACTCCATTTGATGGTGATGCCGGTGAGCACACACCGCTCGACGTGACACTCCTCAATGCGATTGAAGGCGCCGCTCTCCAGGAGGATGCCCTCGCCATAAATCTGCTTGACGAAGCAGCGCTCCACCGCCGACCGGTAGACGTTTTTCAGCAAGATGCCGCCCTTCCATCCCGTTGGGGATTGGTTGGCGCGATTACCGTCGAGTGTCAGATCGCGAATCACAATGCCATAGTCTTTGCCGGTGTCCGCTTGCTGGTTCGTCAGCAGCGTGCACCCGCTGGCCACCGCATCGATTAGGCGCAGGACGGTCGCCTCGCCTTGCCCGGCCAGCACGACAGACGACGGCACGATGATGGCTCCCGTGAGATGGAAGATTCCTTCCGTCAGCACGACCGTGCCGCCAGCAGTGAGGGTGGCCAGCGCCGCATTGATCACTACCTCATCCGCGACCCCCGTGCACACCACATCGGCCATCTGTTGTGATGCCGGTAACGCATCATCAGCGGCAATGGTGAGCGTGACCGCACGTCGACCCACCGTCGCTCCTGCCGCAATCCCATCGAGTTTCGCCTTGTCAGTCGCGCTCAAAAATCCCGGCTGTCCGGTAGTCGCTGTGGGATGGGCCGTCCCTGCCGCGCCGACGTGCGCCAGCGGGGCATAGGCCGTATCGTGCGCATGGCCGACGGGGGCCTTCGTTGCGAGCAGGGCGTCAGCGTCCCCACGCGGGTAGTAGCGCTCATCGTGCGTGTGCGTCGGCGGCGTGTTGGGGGACAGCTGATCGAGCTTTGTCTTATCCGCGGGCGCCATGAAGCCAGCCTCGGTAGGGGTAACCACCGGATGCTGTTCAACGCCGCCATGCCCGATATGCGCCGCCAGCCAGGCCGGATCATCCGGCTGCACGACGCGCGGTACGATGGGCAGGAGTTCGCCGGTGTCGCGGTTGAAGGCATACAGCGCCACCACGGTGCGCCCAATCGCCCCCTCGGGCCAGGGATCATTGGTCGTATCGCGTGTCTGCAGCGTGGCGATCCATTTCTCGCGCTCAGCCGTCGGCTCACCCGTTAACGGGTTCACCAGCGTCGGATCATCCGCGACGGTGATAATGCGCCGGAACACATCGAGCCAGATGGTATGGATGCCAGGATCGCTGAATTCTAGCGTCCCCTCCGGCACGGAGACGGCATGCCCGTCGAGATAGACCATGCCGGCATTCAGCAGCACGGTATCGCCATTCACGGTGCCGTCTAGGCCGGCCACGATGCTACCCGGCGCAAAGAGCCGGTCCATGAGCACGCTCCGCTCGTGGATGGCGATGGCCTGCAACTCATTCAACTCCGTGTCGAGCAAGTCGCGATCCTCGCGAAAGGCGATGCGTTTGTACCCTTTGGACGCGTCAAAGTCGTCCGCTATGATAACCATGTGTCGTCCTCCGTCCACCGGCGCGTGCCGGCGGGATGATGCTGATCTAGTACGAGCCAGATGGCCTGGTCGCTGGCCGGCACCTCAGTCACCCCGTAAATGCCGAGGTTATAGCGCGTGCCGGGCAGCTTCTGGCGATTCAAGCGGCCGCGCGTGCCCAGGCGCAGCACCTGGCGATGGGTTTCGATGATCGTGCCCTGCCAGCCCAGCGCCTGCAGATCGCGCTGCAATCCTGCCAGTGTGCCCAGGCGACGATAGCGCTCGATGGCTTCCCGGATGGCCCGCCGTTGTGGCGCCGGGTCGAGGGTCGGATCATAGGTGACCCCGACCAGCCCGGCGAGAAACGGCAGGAAATCACCCGGACAGGTCTCGACCGACGCCAGTGAGGGGAGCGCCAGGATGCGGCCGGTGATCTCGTCCAGCGACGGGCCGATAATCGCCAGCAGCGCCTGCAGTTCATTTCGGCTGTCGTCCAGCCGATAACAGTCGGGGAGTAACTCCAGCAGTCGTTCCGCCCATGTCGGCATCAGCGCACCACCTCCATCGTCAGCGCCACCGCGCCCAGTGTGGCCAGTTCACGCGGCGCCAGCACGACATCGGTGGCGGGCGACTGCAGCCGCACATGGCTCACCCCCGCCACGCCATCCAGCAAGGCAATCAGGTCCGAGGTATAGACGGCATGCCCGAAGGTCTGCTGCTCGAAGGCGAAGTGTTCGCTCAACGCCAGCGACGCCCGCTGGCGCACGATGTCGGCGTCCTGGTCGGGATACAGATAGAGCGTCGCCGTCACCGGCACCGGGCGGTAGACCGGCTCGTCGATGAAGATATCGATGGTGACCATGCGGCGGGCTTCCAGATAGGCGCGCAGGTCAGCCTTGAGCTGCGGAGACGGCGCGCCGCCGCCCTCAGGGGCGACCACCACGCGCACGGTGTAGATGCGCAGCATGCCATCGTCATTCAGATCGAGCACCTGCGCCTTCGCCACACCGGGGAAGGCCAGGCAGAGCGCTTGATAATCGGCTTTCGTCACCGCCTTCCAC
>JAKIYB010000489.1 GCA_022708765.1 Armatimonadota bacterium
GCGCCAAAGCCGGGGGCATCGAGCGCACCACCGCCGACTACATGGGGATGATGGCGAGCGTCCTCAACGCGCTGGCGATGCAGGACGCGCTGGAGAAACTGGGCATCCAGACGCGCGTACTCTCCGCTATCGAGATGCGCGAAGTGGCCGAGCCGTATATCCGCCGCCGCGCGGTGCGCCACCTGGAAAAGGGACGCATCGTGGTCTTTGCCGCCGGCACCGGTAACCCATATTTCACCACCGACACCGCCGCCGCCCTGCGCGCCGCCGAGATCGGCGCCCAGGCCATCATCAAAGCCACGAATGTGGAAGGCGTCTACGACAGCGATCCGAAGACGAACCCTGACGCCCGCCTGCTTACCCGCCTTACCTACATGGACGCGCTGCGCATGGGCCTGAAGGTAATGGATGCCACCGCCATCTCGCTCAGCATGGAAAACCGCATTCCGCTGCTGGTGCTGAATATGCGCGAAGAGGGCAACTTGTTGCGCGCTATCATGGGCGAATCGGTCGGCAGTACGATTACCGCCGACGACTAACAGAAGAGGGGGATGCCCCCATGCCCACCTACGACAATGCATATGCCGCGCTGATGGAGACGCTGGAGGCGCTGGAAATCGTGGATTCCCACGAACACCTGCCGTCGGAAGCTGCGCGCGTTGCCCAGACTCCCGACTTTTCGCTGTTCTTTTCGCATTACTGCTACAGCGATCTGCTGTCCGCCGGCATGCCGAAGGCCGATGCCCGGCGCTTCATCTTTGACAGCGCGTCATCGGTCGAGGAAAAGTGGGCGCTTGTTTCGCCGTATTACTCCGCAATCGCCGACGGCAGCTACGCGCGGGCGGCGCATCTTGCCATGGAACGCTTTTACGGCATTTCTCGCCTGGAGAGCCTGGCGGATGCAGAGGCACTGACGCGGGCAATTCGCGCAAACAACACGCCCGGACTCTACCGGCGGGTGCTGAAAGAAGCCTGCCGCATCCGGCTGTCGCTGAACTTCGGTAATTTGGATGACGACCCGGAGTTTTTCGCCCCGGTAATCTTTGTCAATCCGGTCGTTGAAACGCAGCCCGCGGCGTTTGAAGCACTCGAAGCACATAGTGGTGTACCTTGTACTTCGTTGGATCGCTATATTGAGGCGCTGCGCGGTCTGTTGCGGTCATACCACGCGCGCGGCATGAAGGGGCTGAAGCATTCGCTGGCCTACATGCGCGACCTGCATTTCGCCCCCGTGACCCATGCCGACGCCGAAGCGATGTTCAATCGCCTTACCGAGGAAGGCTACGGATGGCGAGACGCCGTGCTGGGATACCAGGAGCGCCGTCCATTGCAGGATTACCTGGTGCATAGGCTGTGCGAGATAGCCGCGGAACTGGATGTGCCGTTCGTCATGCACACTGGCATGCAGGCGCATGACCGTCATCGCGCCGATGACGCGCGTCCGGGGCATCTGTGGAACCTGCCGCTTCGCTTTACCGCCACGCGCTTTGTGCTGCTGCACGCGGGATTCCCGTGGCTGGAAGACGCGGCAATGCTGGCAAAACAGTATCCGAACGTCTACCTCGATCTGGCGTGGGTACACCTGATGTCACCGGAAATCGCCGTCCGCGAACTGCGCGCGATCGTTGATCTTGTGCCGATGAATAAAGTGATTGGTTTCGGCGGCGATTACTGCGTGGTGGAAAAGATATACGGCCATCTTATACTGGCACGCCGGAATCTGGCGCGTGTCTTCGCGGAGAAAGTTGCTGCCGGCGATCTGACGCTGCCCCGCGCCGAGGCCTGGCTGCGAGCAATGCTGCGGGAGAATCCGGCACATCTCTACGCCGTGTAGCACGAATGTCGAAAAAAATCGCCTGCGCAGGCAGGCAATTCGTCTGCCGGCGTTGAAGAGTAAAATCCGTAAATCAATACCATCGCTGGAGGAGCAACCATGGCGACGATTGACGATATTCTGTTTGATACCGAGCATCGCATGTTGGGCGCGCTGGAAGCAACAGAGGAGGAATTCCGCCATATTCGCACCGGGCGCGCGAACCCGTTGATGCTGGAAGGGATCACGGTAGATTACTACGGCACGCAGACGCCTATCACTCAGGTGGGCAACGTCTCCGTGCCGGAACCGCGCATGCTGGTCATCACCCCGTGGGATAAAAGCCTGCTGGGCGCCATCAGCAAGGCGATTCTCAATTCCGACCTTAGCCTGAACCCAAGCAATGACGGCGCGAATATCCGCCTGGTGCTGCCGCCTCTCACCGAGGAGCGTCGCAAGGAATACGCTAGGCTGGCCGGCAAGAAGTCCGAAGACGGTAAAGTCGCTGTCCGCAACGTGCGCCGCGATGCTATCGAGCACCTGAAGAAGTTGGAAAAAGCGCACGAAATCTCCGAAGATGACTCCCGACGCGCCCAGGAAAAGGTGCAGAAGCTCACGGATGACTACATCAAGAAGATTGACGCTGCCCACGACAAGAAAGTGGCGGAAATCATGGAAGTCTGAGCGAGGCCGTGGCATACTGACGCATTTCGGGGACGCCCATGTCGGGTGTCCCCGTTTTTGTCGGAGTCTGCTGGCCCGCGCGCGGCATGCCGGGTGTATGCTTCGAGTGGAGGTGTGATATGGCGGAGGAGCAGAAGCAGAATCCTCCCGGTGGGGACGCACCCGCATGGCGTGGGGCGCGCAACCGACCGGGCGCACCCGATGAAGGGCCGGAGTCGGATGTTCCAGAGGAGGAAAAGCAGGCGACACGCGTCGAGGAAGGCGAAGCAACAGAGCATACGCCTGACTACCCAACTGGACGTCGCGGCGATCTGGGGGACAGCGGGCCGGGGGAAGATTAGTGGAGGAAGACGCGTCCCGCATGGCGAACACAGCCTTCTGATGCCAATCAGGAGGCTGTTCCATGTCCAATTGTCCGTCAACCCTTTTCCCTCGCCCGCGTCACATGACACTGCGCGACGGGTGTTACACGCTGTCCGGTATGCTGGCGCTGGACATTCCGCCGGAATGGCGTGGCGCCGTCACACCGGAGTTGACGGCGTTGGCGCAGCGCCTGTCTTCACTGCCGAGGGGTACGACGCGCCTGACCGTGCGGCTGGGGAAGACGATGGTCTCGGCGGAATCGTACCACCTGTCCATCACTCCTAAAGGTGTCGCGCTGGAAGTGTCCTGCATAGACGGGATTCGCTACGGGCTGCGCACATTAATGAAGCTCATGCACGATGGCACCGTGCCCTGCTGCGAGATCACCGATTGGCCCACACTGCGCTATCGCGGGGTGCAGATAGACCTGGGGCGGGTTATCGAGCGGCCCGACACGGTGGAACGCCTGCTGCCGATTTACGCTGATCTCGGCTATAACGTGCTGCAACTCTACGTCGAGAATGCCTTCGTCTTTCCAAGCCATCCCAAACTGGCACGCCCCTATGCCTGGACTCTGGAACAAACAATGCAAGTGGTGGAAACCGCGGGGCGCTATGGCATCAGCGTTATCCCCGCTATTCAGGTGATGGGGCACTGTGCCTGGGTGGGCAGCCATTCGGAATATGCGGAACTGGACGAAATGCGTGAGAGCGGCACCCCACATGGGGTGCTCTGCCCCACCCAGCCGCGT
>JAKIYB010000048.1:0-14264 GCA_022708765.1 Armatimonadota bacterium
GCCTGGCGGCACGTCGCCTTCAACCAGTTCCACGATATCCTCGGCGGCACCAGCGTTCCCAGCGCCTACCCGGCGCTCTACGACCAACTCGGTTCCGCCGCCGCCTTCGCCGATGGCCTGCTGCAGCGCGACCTGCGCCGCCGCCTGCCCGCGCTGCCTGACGACCCCTGCCAGCGCATCGTGCTGCGCAACGCCTCCGACCTGCCCTACGACGGGTACGTCGAGCACGAACCCTGGCTCGGTTGGGGCTGGCACACCGACCTGCACCTGGAGGACGAGGACGGCGCCGTCATCCCCGCGCAAATCATGCAGAGCGAAGCCGCTAACCGCCAGCATTTCATCCGCCTGCTCTTCCCGATCACACTGGCGCCGGGCGAGATACGGGCGATTCGTATTGTACGTAAACAGGTCCAGGTACTTCCGGGGGTTTCCGCGCGACTGTCAGCCGTCAGTACGAATCTGTTTAGCGTCGCACCTGATGCAAATGTTATCATGCTGTGGGAAAGGAAATTTTCACTCCCCCGGTTAGACTTGATAGAGGACGACACCGATAACTGGTCGCACGGTGTTGATCGTTTTCCGGATGCTCCGGTCATCTCACCGATCTGGGATGCGCCAACCCTGATAGATTACGGCCCGCTGATGGGCAGCCTGGTGCAGACGGGCCGCATCGGCGATAGCACGTTGCGGGCGGAATGGCGCGTTTATGCTGATCAGCCATTCATCGAACTACGCCTGCGCGTATATTGGCGTGCGACGAAACAATTGTTAAAGCTTTCCTGGGAATTGCCCGGGCTTCGTAATAGCCGCATTGACGGCATCCCCGGCGGCTCCTTGAGGCGTGAGAATGATGGACGGGAAGTGCCACTTCGTGATTGGATGCTGCTGCGAACCATGACGATCCCTGCCGCGATAATATCATCGAATATCTTCGCTGTTGATGTTACTCCCTTCCGCGTTCGCCTCACACTCCTGCGCAGCCCATTACAGACATATCACATCCCCTTCACCCCCGCCCCCGAGCGCGCCACCCCGACGGACCAGGGCGTGCATGACTTCCACATCCGCTTCTATGCAGGTGAAGAACTCACGCCGGAATATCTCGACCAGCAGGCGGCGATGCTCCACCGTTCGCCCATCATCGCGGACTGGACAAAGGGGATGGAACGGCAGTAGGTGGTCTTGCCGCACATGCCAATTCAATGGCACAATAAGATATCATTCGACCAGGAGGAGACGCCGATGACTGAAGAGACGACACCACAAGAAGCCCCACAGCGCCTGCGCGCGGAGCAGGCTATTCGCTTTGCCATTAGCCTCTTCGCCGAAACGGCGTGGGTGCAGATGGGCATTCAAGCCGACCCCGCCACGCACACGGTGGAGACGGACCTGCCGAAGGCGAAGCTGGCCATTGACGCCATCGCCGCCCTCGTTCCCCTCACCGAAGGTCGCCTCGCCCCGAACGAAGTGCGCGACCTCCGCAACCTGCTCTCCACCCTCCAGTGGAACTACGTGGAACGGGTGAATAAAGCCGCGGAGACATCGTAAATAGATCAGTGTGTGGTAGTGCACCCGGGCGGGCGAGCGTCCTCGCGAGCCGACTCCGGGCGGAAGTGATGGTATGTCGTGTTCGTAAGATAGGCTATCTCGTGAACACGACAGATAAAATTTCCACCCGGAGTCGGCTCGCGGGGACGCTCGCCCGCCCGGGTTACCGCAACTTATTCCGTCTCCTCCGGTGGGCTTTCCCGCCGCCACAGCCGCTCCAATTCTTGCACGATGTGCACCCATTCCACCGGGAAGAGGATGACGGTATTGGAGGGGCTGGTGCCCAGGCCGTCCACCGACTGCAGCACGCGAAGCTGCATGGCGCCGGGGCTTTGCAGCATGGTGGCGGCGGCTTCCGACAGGTTCATGGCGGCCATCTTGTCGCCTTCCGCCTTGGTGATGGTGGCGCGCTTCTCGCGTTCAGCGGAGGCCTGGCGGGACATCACGCGCTTCAGATCTTCGGGCAGTTCGATATCCTGCATGCGGATCGTCTCGACATGCATGCCCCACGCCTGTACGCGCTCCTCCACCACCAGCTTGATGCGCTCCTGAATCTGCTCGCGCTCGGAGAGCAACTCATCCAGCGTCAGGCTGCCCACCACGTCGCGCAGCGCCCCCTGGGCATACTGGGCGATGGCGAAGCGGAAGTCCTGCACCTCCAGTACGGCGCGCTCGATGTCCACGACGCGGAAGAAGAGGGCGGCATCAATCTGCGCTGGCACGTTGTCGAGCGTAATCACGCGCTGGCGCGGGATATTGAGCACCAGTGTGCGCAGGTCTACGAAGCGTACGAATTCGATGACCGGGATGACAAGGATGAATCCCGGTCCGCGCACCCCCTGAAAACGTCCCAGCCGTAGCACGATGCCGCGCTCCCACTGCGCCGCCACCCGCACCGCGGAAACCATGGCGTACCAGACGATGGCGAATAGCACGAGATAGATAACGGCGATGCCTTGCGACAGCGTGCCCCGGCCGACTATGCCGAAGAGGATCAGGCCAACCACAATGGCGGGAATCCAGAAGAGCAGTGCGCGCAGCCCGCGCCCCAGCGAGACATGCGTGTCGGTCGGCGCCGCATAGGCGCGCGTGGGCATCTCCAGTACCGGCGGCAAATCGGTAGACATGGCGTGCTCCTTTCGTGTCGCATATCTGTTTTAGCGGTTCTTTTTACCTACTTTTCGCCCTGTTCCGACAGTATCCTACTACCATGTCGAAAAAACGCGAGCCCTGTTCATCTGCGTGAACAGGGCTCGTTTCTACGCTCCGTGGGTCACAGTTATGGCCGTTCCAACACCTGCACGCCCGCGTGGTATTCCTGCAGCGACAGCACGCTGTCCGTGCGCTCGCGGCGGGCGCGGATGCCCTTGGCGGCGGCGATGGCGGCAGCCGGCGTGGTGATGTAGGGGATTTTATGCTTGATCGCTGCCTTCCGAATGTAGCTGTCATCGTAAGCGCTCTCCTTGCCGGATGGCGTGTTGATGACCAGGGAGATCTCGCGGTTAGCCATGGCATCCAGGATGTTTGGACGCCCCTCATGCACCTTCTTAACGGTCTGAGCGGCGATTCCCTGTTCCGCCAGGTAGGCGGCGGTGCCGGCGGTGGCGACGAGGTTGAAGCCCATGGCGACAAGTTCGCGCAGCGCGGGCAATACCAGCGCCTTGTCGCGATCCGCCACCGTCACCAGCACGCTCCCCGCGGTGGGCAACTGCAGGCCGACCGCTGTTTGTGCTTTGTAGAAGGCCATACCGAAACAATCCGCCAACCCCAGCACCTCGCCGGTCGAGCGCATCTCCGGCCCGAGCAACGGATCTACTTCTGGAAACATGGTGAACGGGAAGACGGATTCCTTCACGCCGAAGTGCGGGTACTGGCGCGGGGCGGTGTCCATCTCGCTCAGCCGCTCGCCGAGCATCACCTTCGTGGCCAGCCGCGCCATGCTCACCCCGGTCACCTTGGAGACGATGGGCACGGTGCGCGAAGCGCGCGGGTTGGCTTCCAGCACGTAGACGGTGTCGTGGGCGATGGCATATTGTATATTCATCAGTCCCACCACGCCCAGTTCTACCGCGATGCGTCGGGTATACTCCTCGATAGTCGCCAGGTGTTCGGCGGAGATGGTAAGCGGCGGAATGACGCAGGCGCTGTCGCCGGAGTGGATGCCCGCCAACTCGATGTGCTCCATCACCGATGGCACGAAGGCCTGCGCGCCGTCGGCGATGGCGTCCGCCTCCGCCTCCAGCGCGTTCTCCAGGAACTTGTCAATGAGGATGGGACGTTCGGGTGAGACTTCCACCGCGGCATTGACATAACGGGTCAGCATCTCCTCATCATAAACCACTTCCATGCCGCGCCCGCCCAGCACGTAGGAGGGGCGAACCATCAGCGGGTAGCCGATGCGTGCCGCGACGGCCAGCGCTTCGTCGAGCGAACTCGCCATGCCGCTCTCGGGCTGCGGGATACCGAGTTGTTGCATCATCGCCGCGAAACGCTCACGGTCTTCCGCTAGGTCAATGCTCTCCGGCGATGTGCCCAGGATTTTTACCCCGGCGGCGGCCAGCTCGGAGGCGATATTCAACGGCGTCTGCCCGCCGAACTGCACGATGACGCCTTCCGGCTGCTCCTTTCCGTAGATGCTCAGCACATCCTCCACCGTCAACGGCTCGAAGTAAAGGCGAGAAGAGGTATCGTAGTCAGTGGAGACCGTCTCCGGATTGCAGTTGACAATGATGGACTCATACCCCAGATCGCGCAGCGTGAAGGCGGCGTGGACGCAGGTGTAGTCGAACTCGATACCCTGCCCGATGCGGTTCGGCCCGCCGCCGAGGATCATGATCTTGCGACCTTCCACCGGCGGGGTGACGTCCGGCGCGTTGTAGGTGGAGTAGTAATACGCCGCGTCAGCGCCGCTCACCGGCACTGCGTGCCACGCCTGCTTCAAGCCCAGCGCCAGTCGGCGGGCGCGCACCCGCGATTCAGGAATGCCGAGGATCTGCCCCAGGTAGCGGTCGGCGAAGCCGTCCTTCTTCGCCTGGATCAGCAGCTCATCCGGTGGCAGTAGTCCTTTGTACTGAAGAATCTGCTCTTCCAACTGCACCAATTCCTGCATCTGGCCGATGAACCAGCGGCCAATGTGTGTCAGCGTGTGCAGCTCTTCCACGCTCATTCCCTTGCGCAGCGCCTCATACATGAGGAACTGGCGCTCGGAAGACGCCACCTGCAAACGCTTGCGCAGTTCGTCCAGCGGCAGCGTATGGAAATTCTTCACGAATCCCAGGCCGTAGCGCTTGGTTTCCAGCGAGCGGATCGCCTTCTGGAAAGCTTCCTTGTACGTTTTACCGATGCTCATCACCTCGCCGACGGCGCGCATCTGCGTGCCGAGTTGGTCAATGGAGCCGGGGAATTTTTCGAAAGCCCAGCGCGCGAACTTCACCACCACATAGTCGCCGGAGGGGGTATATTTATCCAGCGTGCCGTCGCGCCAGTAGGGGATGTCCGCCAGCGTGAGGCCGCCCGCCAGCTTGGAAGAGACCAGCGCGATGGGGAAGCCGGTGGCTTTCGAGGCTAAGGCCGAGGAGCGTGAGGTGCGCGGGTTGATTTCGATCACCACTACGCGCCCGGTTTTCGGATCGTGGGCGAACTGCACATTGGTGCCGCCGATCACGCCGATGGCCTCTACGATGCGATAGGAGATGTCCTGCAGGCGCGCCTGCAGCTCCGGCGACACGGTGAGCATCGGCGCCACGCAGTAGCTGTCGCCGGTATGCACGCCCATGGCATCCACGTTCTCGATAAAGCAAACAGTGATCTTGTTATTTTCGGCGTCGCGCACGACCTCCAGTTCCAGCTCTTCCCATCCGAGCACGGATTCTTCGATGAGAATTTGCCCCACCAGGCTGGCGGCGATGCCGCGCGCGGCGATGGTGCGCAATTCTTCGACGTTCCAGACGATGCCGCCGCCAGTGCCGCCCATGGTATACGCGGGACGGATGACCACCGGATAGCCGAGTTCGGCGGCGATAGCTTCCGCCTCCTCGACGCTGTAAGCCGGCTCGCTGCGCGGCATCTCTACGTCCAGCGCGTTCATCGTTTCTTTGAAGGCGATGCGGTCCTCGCCGCGCTCGATGGCATCAATTTGTACGCCGATGACCTGCACGCCATAGCGCTCGAGAATGCCGCGCTTCGCCAGTTCAGCGGTGAGATTTAACCCGGTTTGCCCGCCGAGATTCGGCAGCACAGCGTCCGGGCGCTCGCGAGCGATGATCTGCTCCAGGCTCTCCACCGTAAGCGGCTCCAGGTAGGTGCGGTCCGCCATGCCGGGATCCGTCATGATCGTCGCCGGATTCGAGTTCACCAGTACGATCTCATAGCCCATCGCGCGAAGAGCCTTGCAGGCTTGCGTGCCGGAATAATCGAACTCGCAAGCCTGACCGATGATGATCGGGCCGGAACCAATGATGAGGACTTTATGAATGTCCTGGCGTCGTGGCATGCGTTCTTCTCCCTCATTCAAGTAACAGTGGTATGGCACGTGCGGATGCCATAGCGCGCTGATGACCAACCAGGCGCAGTCGGCATGCTCTCCAGCCGGTGACCAGCCGGCATGAAGCGCGCCTACCTGTATTTCGGACTGATGACAACATTTCCTCTTTTCGTGGCGCGTTACGATGTGAATGCCATGTGGTGTGAGCGCGATGACTGTCTGCGCATTACCCTCCATGCGAGTATATCCGCAAGCGCACTCCACTCCGGTGCTGCCTGTCCGGTCGCTCCCCGCATCTCCTCAGTAATGCGTTGCCGTCCCCATTACGCGCCCAGAAAATTCGCCCTCGCCTAACCGTATTTTCTACCCCGATCGGGTGCCGCCGCCACGGACGGTAAGGCGGCATTGATTGACTGTCACCGAATTACCCACGCGAATTCTCGTAGTGATGCTTTGACGTCATGCCCCGGCCGCTTTATACTGATACCGCCATGTTGACGAAATCGAAAAGCCCCTGCGAACTCGTGCACGAATTTCCCTTCTTCGCCGGCCTCGACGCGGCGATCTACGACGCGCTGCTGGCGCGCGGCGTCACGCGCCGCTACGCGAAGGGCGAGATGCTCTTCTTTGACGGTGAGCCGTGCAAGGGCTTATTTTTCGTGCAGTCGGGGATGGTGAAAATCTTCAAGCTTAATGAGAATGGACGCGAGCAAATTCTCGCCGTGCAACGTCCGGGAGACTCCGTGGCGGAGCTGCCCGTCTTCGACAATGGCCCCTATCCCGCCTCCGCCGCGGCGATGGAGGATGCCGAGGTGCTCTTCATCCCGACAGCGGCCTTCCATGAGCTGCTCACCCAGTACCCGCAGCTCTGCCACGCGGTCATCACCGCGCTGGGACGGCGCCTGCGCACGCTCGTTGGCCTGGTGGAAGACCTCTCCCTGCGCCAGGTGCGCCAGCGTCTCGCCCGCCTGCTGCTGGAAGAATCCGCCGGCGAGGAAACCTTCCGCCTCCGCTTCACCAACGAAGAACTCGCCGCCCGCCTCGGTTCCGTCCGCGACGTCATTTCCCGCACCCTTAGCGCCCTGCAAAACGACGAACTCATCAGCATATCCGGCCGCCAGGTCACAATTGTGGATCAAGAAGGATTGGAAGCGGCGGCGGAATAGGCACGGCGTGCAATTACGTCCGGTAAATTGCTCGCAGCGAATGCCCGCCATGGCATTTTTCGCGGTGCTGGTACACAAGCATCCCCCCTCGACCCCTGGGAGCCTGCCCCGATGAAATCGTGGGAGGGGGCCAGGGAGTGAGGGTGTTGCACCCCGCCCGATACGTGTTGTAACGACAAAATCGCTGATACATCACTCCGGGTGCAAACTCCACCCGTCGCAACCAAACCATACGGTAGTCCGCGCCCTCCGCGGCGCGTGTTCGCAAAATGCGCGACTGTGCCCGACAACCCCATCATCGGCAACGCCACAGACTAACGGACCCCGTCAAGTCTCGTAGCGACGACTGAACATACCCAGCCAATTCACGGGCTGGGCAAGAGCGGGATCTTTTGTTGCAAACATTAATTCTCGTTCGCTATTGACAAACAAGCGTTCCTGTGCTATGCTGCAACCTGTACCGTGAAAAGAGAATAACGCCTGCTTCGGGGACCGTCCCCTCGCACCATGCCCGGTGTGCGCAACCGCGCAACGGTGCCTGCTCCTGCAGGGGATGGCACAACAACGCATGCAAAGGAACTATCCCGCACATCTAATGGGTGATTTGTCATGACAACTGCTTTTCCCCCTCTCCCAGAATTGGGGGAGGGGGCAGGGGGTGAGGGAGCGCGCGGGAGCGCGCAACGCTGGTTTTCATGAGAAATAACTCGTTGGGAATTCGACCGCATCGGTGGTCTTATGTCTACTTTTTTACAAAAAACAATCTTTTATTTTCTTGCACACACGCCGAAGCTCTCCGCCAAAGCCCCGTTTACGGGGCATAGCTCGGTAGCCCGGTTGTTTACGACCGGGCGGGGTGCATCCTGCAACCTGAATCACCCCCAAAATCGCACCTTTTCGTACGCTTTTGGGGGTGATTTGGGGGTAAAACCGCCTACTCGGTATACTCCAGTTCGATGCCGCGGATGCGCACGAAGTCGCCTTCCTGCACGCCGCGCTCGCGCAGCATGGCGAACAGGCCCATGCGCTCCAGTGAGGTTTGCAGGCGGCGCACGCCTTCCTCACTCGTCATGTCGGTCATGGCGATGAGACGCTCGATGCCGCTGCCGGTCACCTCCCACAGGTGTTCGTCCAGCCGGGCGATCTCCAGTTCGCGACGCACGCGCGGTACGGTCACCGTCTCCGGCGTCTCCACCGGCGCTTCCGCCTCTTCCTGCTGGCGCAGGATCTCGTCAATGGCGTAGAGCAGCGGCTGCACCCCCTCGCCGGTGGCGGCGGAGATGGGGAAGGCGCGATAACCGGCGCGCTCCAGGTTGCGCTGCAGGTCCGGTAGGTACTCCGCCGCGTCGGGCAAGTCGGTCTTGTTCAGCGCCACCAGCATGGGGAGTTGCTCCAGTCCAGCGCCGTAAAGGGCGATCTCGCGGTTGATGGTGAGAAAACCCTCCCAGGGGTCGGCCTCGCCGGCGAAGCCGCCTGAGGCATCCACGATGTGCAGTAGCAGCCGGCTGCGCTCGGCGTGGCGCAGGAATTCCGTGCCGCGTCCACGTCCCTGCGAGGCGCCCTCGATGAGCCCGGGCAGGTCGGCCATCACGAAGCTGCGCTCGACGGATACCGCCACCACCCCGAGGTGCGGCTCCAGCGTGGTGAAGGGATAATCGGCGATTTTTGGTTTCGCGGCGGAGACATGCGAGAGCAGCGTGGATTTTCCCGCGTTCGGCAGCCCGATGAGGCCCACGTCCGCCAGCAGCTTCAGCTCCAGCCGCAGCGCGCGCTCTTCAGCCGGCTCGCCCATCTCGGCGAAGCGCGGCACCTGGCGCACCGGCGTGGCGTAGTGGGCATTGCCGCGCCCGCCGCGTCCCCCGCGGCAGATGACGGCGCGCATGCCGTCGCGCGCCAGGTCCACCAGCGGCTCGTCGCTGCCCTGCTCGTAGACGATGGTGCCCACCGGCACTTCCAGCGTGATGCCCTTACCGTTCTTGCCGTACTTTTTATTGCCGGTGCCATTCCCGCCGGGTTCGGCGGCGAAGTGCCGATCATAGCGGAATCGCAGTAGCGTGCGCGCGCGCCGACGCGCCACGAAGACGATATCACCGCCGCGTCCGCCGTCCCCACCATCCGGCCCGCCGCGCGGCACGAACTTCTCGCGCCGAAAACTCACGGCGCCGTCGCCGCCCTTGCCGCTGCGCACGGTAATCGTCGCTTCATCAATAAACATGGTGCTTACTCAATACCCCATGGCGACCGGGATTTCCTGCCGTTATAGGTGAAAAGGACAACGACCCCGATGGGAAGACCATCGAGGTCGCGAAAGATGGCAATCGTGCACCTGCCTTCGAGCGAGACACTCCAGACGGCCACGTCGCAGGTGGCTCCGGCCGGGCGGTCGGCGGCACCCGAAAGGGACGCCTTACCGCTGCTTCGTTCCCGACCTGACGGGGTTCGACGGCTTCCGTCGCGCCGGACCCGACCCTCAACACTCCTTACGACGCCCAGACTCCACAGCGCTCGTCCTCAGGCGAGGAATTCAGCCCCGCTATAGCGGATTGCGGGTACAGGGTACCGCTAGTCCCCCGCCTAGCACGATCGCGCGCGTATTATCGCACACCCTCCCACAATTGTCGAGGTAGACATACCGCTGTCTGTCTACCTCCCCCAGCATACTTGACGCCCCGCGCCGGATTTTCTATACTTAGTCCACGCCGATGCCGGATGGCGCAATTGGCAGCGCACCTGACTCTGGATCAGGGGGTTCTAGGTTCGAATCCTAGTCCGGCAGCCACTTTTTCGCGAAAACCACGCTCAAAACCACGGTTTGAGGCGTGGTTTTTTGCTGTTTGATCACATTTTGATCACATACCGGGTGACAGCCATAGTCACCCGGCCTGCACCGTCATGCGTCTCTACCGCGCCAATCAGTAAACGCGCGCCTGACTTCTGGTAACGGATTCGCTGCACAACGGTCTTTCCAGATCGCCAGCGCTGGAGGAACTGGCGCATGCGGGGTGACTTGGGCATACCATTCATGAAGTGCACCCGCTAAGCCGCCAATCCGCACCTGTAGATCAGGGCGTTCCGCTTCGTAAAAATCCCCGTTCTCACCTTCTGGCATCGGGAGGTTGATGGCCTGATACCACGGCTCCAAACTGCCGATTAGTAAGGCTACCTGGTCAGGGTGTATCAACCGGGGCAATTCGACGAGAAGGTACGAGATGTGGGCAATACAGGCCGTAATGCCCGGCTTGCGCCGAAATGCCACGCGTTCGATAAGGGTCGTGAGGAGCTGGGCGGGGAGTGCTGGGGCCGAGGGCAATGCCGATAAATGTGCCCAGTGTCGGATCGCACTGGCCGCCGCTTCAACGGTGTCTTCATCCTCCGCGCTAATATCCGTCTGGATGGTGGCTTCGACCTCTGGAACCTTGTCTGGTCGATGTAATAATACATACGGGAGTGCCACGGTCGGATAGACACCATACGCGCGGATTTCCACGAGCCACTCGAGCAGTTGCTGCCAGTCATGTTCCTCTGCCCACTCCATATGTGGAAGCACAGCTCGCGAAAGGAACTCTCCAAGGCGTCGCAACGTCATGACGACATCATCTCCACCGATACGGCTCATCGGCGACACGCGCTGAACTGCAACGCTATCGTTGCTCCACCAGGCACGCGCCATCAAATATAGCTGTTGGGATTCATCAGATGTCCAATACACACCATCATCTGGCTCTCCGGTTAGTTGGATAACTGCTTTTGTCGCACATGCTGCCTCAAAGATCATCGGTTGCTCTGTTCCGCGGTATGCGATAGAGATTCCACCATTTGCATCGCGGCTGACCGCCCAGTCTGGCGGCAGGTGGAGGATATAGTCCTTCACACGTGCACGGACATCGACATTGGCTGGAGCTGGAAAATACAAGAAACTCGACACGGCGATGTCCGCGTGGTCAGGAAGATGATCGGGCGTGCGCTGCTCCCAGAGCAGCCGCCCAAAGGAGCGGACTTGGCGCTCCGTCATGAGGTGTGTGTGGAACACCTGCATTAAGCGGCGAATCGCCCGACGCCGTCCTTCTCCTGACTCACTTGCCGTTCGCTTCAATAGCCAATCTGTCGCGGCATGCACTGCCGCGGCTCGTTCGGGAGCGGATGCGGTGGCCTGCTGCCCTATCCGTCCTGGAAAATGGGCCATGGGGTCTGGCCACGTCTGTTCTGGTGTCAGGATAGATGTCATGCTCTCATCATAGAGTGGTGCCAGTATCAAAAGGGGCAACCATTCAAGAAGCATCGATTCCTCTGCTGCAACGAAGAGGCGCCGAAACCAGGATGCGGTGACGTCATGTAAGGTACGATGTGCTCGTATCGGCGTGGCGTGGTGATAGGTTAAGGCTAGCGCAAACGACCGTCGCAGACTATCTGCATCCATTCGCAATGCCAATCGGGAAAGCACTTCCGGCAACACATCCAGTAATGCTTCTTGCGCAGGGTCCATAGACAGACGACCCGCCAGCTCCTGCTCAAGTGCAAGCATGTACCATGCGGAGAGTCGTTGCACGAGGGCTTCATCCATCATAGCGACTTGCGTTCGCGTTAAAAATTCCCCCTTGGTGAGATCACGGCGATTACCCGCGCGAACGAGAAAGGCTGGGGGCCATAAATCACTCACTGGTGCGATGAGCTCGCATGCCTGCCCCAAGGCATCACCGGTCATGTTGAGCAATGTCAACCGCATCGGAATGCCGACTTGTTCGTACAAACGAAGATAGGCAAATCCCGGTAAGTAGGGGTCCAGCGCATCATTCCGGAATGCAATCGTGACCGTCACTTGACCTGGATCAAACCCCCGCACAATTTGCTCAACTTTTGGGGGTTTAGGACGTGAGGCTGCCAACGCCATTTTGAAGTATTCGAGCACCGGCCATGGACTGCATTCCCACGCCTTCAACTCTTGCCATCGCTCTCCAAATTCAAAAATAAGCTGACGGTACTTTGACGGATCGAGTGATGTCCCGACCGCAAAGAGTAAATACATGCACCAGCCTTCGAGCGAAAGAAGTTCGCTGTTTTGGCCTTGGGTACGCAATGCCCGCCGAATCTCTAGTAGTGCCAAGCGGAGCAGTGAACGTGCCGCTTCGCGTTCGTCGACCTCTGCCAGTAATCCGGCTTTCCACATCATCGCTTGCGGAAAGCGTGGCGACGGTTGCCACTGCACCAGTATTGACTTGGCCTGACGCCGTTGTAGGTTCCAGGCTGCCCACAAGGCACGCTCATACTGGAGTAGCTCTACTTGCTCGGGGAAACGCTGCGCCACCATGTCGATGGTCGCCACTATAGTTTCCCAGCGTTCAGTGTGATAGGTCTCCCGCGCATCTCTTAGCAGCGCGAACGCGGTGGTATACCAAGCATCAATAATCTCAGTCGGGGATATCGGTCCAAACAAATTGACATCAAGCGATGCCTGAATCCTCTCGCCAGCTGCCAAATGTGCTCCAAGCTCATCCATGGTCTGCTGAAGAGGGTCGAGCAGGACATCGGGAAGCGGCACCATGGCGGTTTCGAGACGCCAGAGGAGCTCCCGATAGCAGACACATCGGTCGGGTGCAGCGAGCGTCTGCGTGGCTTTCATATATGGCTTTAGCCATGCTTGCGTCTCCGTCCAGAGTTCAGAGCGTTTCTCTGCCGGCGCAACCACCCACCCAGGATAATTGCGCCGTTCATACTGCCAACGGGTGAACAGCTTTGCGAAACCTTCGCTGGTCCCCACCGTGTGAAAATCCGTGACCCGCTCAGGAATCGTGACATCGCGCGTCACCAGTGGCGGGGTGTTTTCCGGCGGAACAAGGCTACACTGGTCGAACACGGGCCATTTCTCTGGTCGTGGAGGACGTGCTGCCGCAAGGCTTGTTAAGAACCACTCTATTGCGACCGCATGGCGGTTATTCGCCGGATGAAGTGCTGACACGACCGGAGCAAGGTCAATCGGGGTCACTCCACGACGAGCCAGTAGCGACCGTTGTGCATGCCCAAGCCCCAGGTGACCGACCAGATAGATGGGCGCATGATTGCCCCCCAACTCATCGCGAATCCACCCGGTCCATTCGAGAAAGTTTGGATCATCGCCGGAGAAGCCCAGCAGGACAAACGCGTGCTCAAGCAACGATTGCTGAACGGAATTAACGAAGGGTGCATATTGCCGTGGATATGTTCGATAATCCTCTTCTGTGATGATGAACGGCGTCTGGGAGGGGAAGGAGCCATGGAGTTTGACGATGCGTGGAGTAAAGGCTGTCGTGAGTTCGCTGGCCTTTGTGACGGGCTGATATGGTCGTCCGGTCACGTCAGTCCTCTCCAGCAGCGTATCGTAATTGGTCGTAAACACATCAGTCCAGGGAAGCTGGAGCAATAAGGTATGGAGCTGACCAGGCTGGAAGTCACTGTCTGGGGTGTGCGTGCGGATGAAGAGGTCGAGCTTCTGCCTCCCGAAGGCGGCCTCATATTCGCTGGCGATGCGCAATGCATTCATACCGTGAAACTGCATTTCACGCGCATGCATCTGTTCAGGCGTCGTAGCCAGTTGGGTAGGATAAAGCTCATCGAACTGCGCAGCGGCAAGTTCGCGCCACGTAGGAAAGCGCGTCGTGACGCCGGGCAACGGTTCGGCGTTCAGGCTCAAGCCTGCCCCCACCATGACAGCGGCTCTCGATACGGGCCATTGCCACAAATCATGCTGCAACTGCTTCAAATGTGGAAGGTCTGGAAAAATCATTATCAGCACCTCTGCGGAGCCATCATAGCGAGCGGCGTGACGGCAACCTCTTCGTCTCCCTACTCTACTACCGGCGGTCGTTTCACGCAAGCACAAACTCACGCCGTGAAACCGGTCTCGTCCTTCGGTTAAACGCCACTATGGTCACTAGCTTTGATACCGGTGCGAGCCACATGGCACGAGGATTCAACAGGGGCGAAAAGAAGATGCTATACTGCTACCGACTGGATAACATCACGCACCGAGGTAGACATTGGTGTCTGGCGACGAAAAGCTGCCTGCACATCGACATGGGCGCAGATCCAGTCCG
>JAKIYB010000048.1:14274-14656 GCA_022708765.1 Armatimonadota bacterium
GGCTGGGCATGCGGCGTCGCGGCGCGGTGCCGGTCCAACGCCTCGGCCAGTGACGCGTTGATGAGTACCATATGTAGCAGATCTTCCTGCAGAATCAATAATCTGCTACACTACCATCATTGTTCGTAACACAGTCATGAACCATTGTATTGGTCGAAAAGGAGGCTAACGAAATGCGAACGTGTTTTGTGATCTGTCCTTTAGGTGAACCCAATAGCGAGCAACGCAAGCGCTCAGATCTCCTCCTGAAACATGTGATTACGCCTGTGATTACTGAGCAGGGGTACGAGATTCACCGTGCAGATTTGACTTCGCTTCATGATCCATCTGTCACGCTCGACTCGAACATCTCTACGCTCTTGTTTCATGCGGACCTTGTGGT
>JAKIYB010000490.1:0-353 GCA_022708765.1 Armatimonadota bacterium
CCCAGGAACCGTTGAAGGTCATGCAGGCTTCCCAGGCGCGCCCGGCGGATTCCGGCTTGATGTGCTCCTCCGGCGTGCCGAAATCTTCCGGAATTTGCGAGCGGTCGTTGATTAGGATCTCCGGCTGCAGTTCGCGCGCCATGGCGTTCATGCGGTAGCTATCCCAGAGCTGCGGCGAGGCTAACGGCCAGGAGACATCGTACCAGAGGATGTCAATTTTGCCGTAATTCGACAGCAGTTCTCGCACGCATCCCTGCGTGAAGGCGGTGAAGCGCAGGCGCGCGTCCTCGTCCTCGCGGCAGCGGATGCCGTCGGGGTGATGCCAATCCATCAGCGAGTAGTAGAAGCCCATG
>JAKIYB010000490.1:363-3195 GCA_022708765.1 Armatimonadota bacterium
AGTGCCGAAGCGCAGGCCCTGGCGCTTGCAGGCCTCGGAGAGCTCCTTCACCACGTCGCGGCCGAAGGGCGAGTTCATGAGGTTGTAATCGGTCTGCTTCGTATCCCACAGGCAGAAGCCTTCGTGGTGCTTGGTGGTGAGCACCATATATTTCATCCCGGCGGCCTTCGCCAACTGGGCCCACTCCCGCGCAAATCCCGGCTTTGGGTGCCAGCTTGCCGCAAGCGGTTCATATTCGGGAATGGGGATACGCTCAAGATTCATCACCCACTCGTTGCGTCCGAGTTGGCTGTACAGCCCCCAGTGGATGAACATGCCAAAGCGCGCGGCGTGCCACCACTGCATGCGCTGGGCGCGCGTGCACTCGGCCTTCGCCAGGTAGCTTTTTTCAAATGAAGAGGTGATAGTCATCGGTTTCTCCCAACATGCGTGTCTGTGTTACCTTTATCTCTTTCCCAACTCCTCATCCGGTGTGAAGAAGCCGACCAGTGTCATCCCTGGTTTCGGGGTAAAAGTGGTTTGTGATGTAACGACGGTTATGTCAGCGGTTTCCACACGGGCGAAGAGGGGACGGCGCAGACCGGCGGCAGCGGTGGCGATTGTCGCATCGTCCCAATCCAGCCCAATGGTGACACTCTTCACCATGTGCCCCTGTTCATGCAGAGCTTGCAGATCGCTGAACGAGCAGTGCTCCCCGCAGAGGATGCGTCCCTGCAAACAATGGGCAATACCCAACTCCGGCGACAGTCTGCGGGGTACCGGCGCGAGTTGGTAGACTTCCGCTCGTCCAAACAGTGGGATAAAGCGCTGCACCGCGAGCATATTCACCTCATCATTGGACGTAAGCGCCAACAGCCGCCCGATACCATCCAATGACAGACTGGTGGTGATGCCATCGGAGAGAATATTCGCTTCAATGGCATCTAGCCCATCGCTGCGCGCGGCATGCACGTTGTCCGCGTTCGTATCTACCAGCAGCGCCCGCACTCCCATCTGTTTGAGCACCAGGGCAATGGCTCGCGCCCAGGAATGCGCGCCAACGATGAGAAAACCTTGTCGAGATGTGCTGGCAACCTTCAACCATCGCGCGAGGGGCAGCGCGGCGATCCCGTAGAACATCACCGTTGCGGTGATGACCAGGAAGGCAATGGAGACCAGTCTGTCGGCGCCCGTGAACCCCAAACCATCCAGCCGTTCCGCGGCAACCGTGACAATCGCGGCCGCCACGATACCGCGCGGCGCGATGAAGCTTAAAAAGGTGCGTTCGCGCCAGTTCAGCCGCGTGCCGATTGTGGACGCCACGACCGATAGTGGACGCGCCAGGAAGATTAATACAATAATGAAAGCCACGCTCCCCAGCGACAGCGCCTGCAGATCGCTCACCTGCAGCCGCGCCGCGAGTACAATGAACAACGTTGAAATGAGGAGCACCCGTAGATTTTCTTTAAATTCGACAATATGCTCTACCGGCACGGTTCGTTGATTCGCGAGCACGATGCCCATCATCGTGGCGGCGAAAAGCCCCGACTCCGGCTGAAGGTAGTGCGCGGCGGCATACACGCCGAAAAGGATCGTTAGTGAGACGGGATTCTGCAGGTAGTCCGGCACCAGATAATGCTTAAGCAGCATGAGCAGCACCCAGGCGCCCAGCGCGCCGATGCCCACCCCGATGCCGATCATCTGCACTACGCCCAACACCACCGCGATCACTGTGGGCTGTCCGCCGTGCGTGATGATGACATAGAGTACCAGCACGGTGAGCATGGCGCCGATGGGGTCAATGAGAATGCCTTCCCATTTAAGTACCGGTCCGACCGGTCCAACCGGGCGTACCTGGCGCATAAGCGGACCAATCACCGTTGGCCCCGTAACGGAGAGAATCGCGCCGAAGAGAAAGGCAAGCTGCAGATCAAATCCCAGCAGATAGTAAGCACCCGCCGCACCCACGAGCCAGGTCACGAGTGCGCCAATGCTGATAAGCCGGATTACCGCCGATCCCACCTGCTTCAACTCATGAAAGCGCAGACTAAGACCGCCTTCATAGAGAATGACCGCCACCGACAGTGCGACGATATGCGGTAGCGCGTTGCCGAAGAGCCGGTCGGGCTCCAGAACGCCGAGAACCGGCCCGGCGAGAATGCCGAAGAGCAACAACAGCAGAATCGCCGGCAGCTTCAGCTTCCAGGAGAGCCACTGCGCGGTGATGCCGAAGATGATAATTGAAGTAAGGCCGAGTAATGCTGGATCCATAGTTCACCGATGACTCAGTCTATTCGTGGCAAATGCGCGCGAAATACTCCGCCTGCAAGCGGGGGGCTTCCGTGTCTGTTTTCACCGCTTTGATGATTTCCGCTACCCGCTGAGTATAGGCGTTCAACAGGTACGTTCCCTTCTTTGTAGTGGCATGTTTTGCGTCTCCGGCGTAGTGGGTGGGGAAATCGGCGTACCACCAGACAGGCGTCCGGCAGGGCAAATGCGCCAGCCTCTTTTGCGGAGTACCGGCTGGGCTGAGTTGGTCCATCTTCACCAGCGCGGGATTGATGACGAGCATCAGGCTCGTTTCCGCCTCGCCACCATGTTCATCGAATTCGCTCACCATCTGGGCTTTCCACTTGTCGCTGCTCAGTACGGGGCGCAGGTAGTCGCCTAGCGTGATGACGTAGAGGGTGAATTCGCGTGGGGTTTCCAGCATGCGGAAAACGAATTGGCTAAGGAAGCTCTCGTTGCCGCCATGCCCATTGAAGAGGATGATCTTCGTGAAGCCATTGCGCGCGATCTCCTCGCAGAGATTCTCCAGCAACGCCGCCATCAAGTCGTGGCGGATGGCGATGG
>JAKIYB010000490.1:3261-3610 GCA_022708765.1 Armatimonadota bacterium
TCTAATTCAACGGCCAGTTCGGCGATGCGCGTCGCCGCCAAGACATCCATGCCCAACGGCAGATGCTCACCGTGCTTCTCCAGCACGCCCAGGGGTACCAGGCAGGTGCGCTCTACGGTATCCATCGCCCGCGCGAATTCCAGCGCGGTCAGTTCTTCCCATTTCCAACTCATCTCAGACCTCCAGTGGCTGCGCTTTCAGCAGATTGCGGTAAATGCCCGGCACCGAGCCCTCAATGCTCGTTGCGCCGACGGCTTTGTTGTAGAAGTCCACCGGTCCGGCGCCACCGATAATGGCGTAGCCATACCCCTTATCCCACATCGCTTTGAGGCAGGCGCCGAGTAGCGCC
>JAKIYB010000491.1:0-394 GCA_022708765.1 Armatimonadota bacterium
AGGCCGGGCCATAACCGAGCAGGCCACAGCGAACCGTGCGCTCGGGCAGTTCCGCGCCCGCGCCGTAGGCGATACCGCGGATAACCAGCTTCTGGAACTCCGGGTGCGCCCACGCCTGCTGGGTGTGCCCCAGCGCGACATAGGCGACACGGCCTTTGCCATACTCGCGGGTGTAAGCCATCGGCATCGCCTGCCCCTGCCACATAGTGGTGGCGAGCAGGGTGACGTTCGCCGCGTCAAAATTCTGCAGGTGGTACATCTCGTCATAGAGCGTGAAATTCGGCATGCGGACAGTGAGATAGTGGTTCGCTTCGACGATATTCACGGCGAATTCGTGGTGCGACGGATGCCAGACGAACTCGCCGCCAAGCATCTCAATATAGGAGCGGTTGCC
>JAKIYB010000491.1:405-3592 GCA_022708765.1 Armatimonadota bacterium
GAAAACTGTCCGCCGCCGAGTGGATGCCCACGAAGCCACCGCCGTTGCGCACGAAGTCGAACAGCCCCTGCTCGCGCGCGCCGGTTAGCTCGTTAGCGAATCCGGTGGTATACAGCACCACGACGGCATACTCGCTGTCCGGCAACGTCGCCAGCGCATCGAGATCGCGCGTCGCTTCGACCGTGAAACGGCCATCCGCCGCCAGCATCGCCACCAATTGCCCCCCGGCCCATTCTGATGGGTGAAACGCTTCGCCGCCACCGTAGACATACAGCACTTTCTTCATTGGAAGGGGTCTCCTCAACAATATCACGCTGCATGTCCCCTCATTCCCGGCTCCTCTCCGGAGATAGGGGGCCGGGGATGAGAGGACGACAGCGTATCACCTCTCGTTTTCCCGACAAATAAAGGAAAACCTTCTCGATTTTTGAATTCTTTATGACAGTATGGAACTGTCACCGCTGCAATGGCTGTACGGCGGCATCGCCGCGTTGCTGGTGGGGATGACGAAGACCGGCGTTCCCGGTCTCGGCATCCTCGTTGTGCTCTTCCTTGCCTGGGCGTTCGGCGGGTGGAATTCCATCGGCATCATGCTGCCCATGCTCGTCTTCGCCGATATCTTCGCCGTGCTGTGGTATAAGCGGCACGCGAACTGGGGCATACTCGTGCGGTTGCTGCCCTGGGTGGTGGTGGGGATGATCGGCGGCGCCATCGCGCTGCGTTACTTCGGCCAGTCGGACGCCACCAAAGCGATGGTCAACCCGGTCATCGGCGGCCTGGTGCTGCTCATGGCCATCCTGCATCTGCTGGAGCGAAAATTCGGCGAGAAACTGGCACCACGCTCGACCGCCGGCACCGCCAGCGCCGGCGTCGCCGCCGGCTTCGCCACCACCGTCTCCAACGCCGCCGGTCCCATCATGACGATGTATATGATCGGCCAGCGCATCTCCAAGGAAGCCTTCATGGGCACCCTCGCCTGGTATTTCTTCACCATCAACCTCAGCAAGGTGCCCATCTACATCGCCAACGACCTTTTCACCCGCCAGTCGCTGCTCATTGACCTGCTGGCCATCCCCGCCATCCTCGCCGGCGTCTTCTGGGGCAAATGGCTGCTGCCGCGCATCTCGCAGAAGGCCTTCGACGGCGTCACAGTGGCATTCGCCGTGGCGGGAGCGGTGCAGTTGATGGTACCGCCAGGATGGATGGCATGGCTGTCGCAAACTGTGACTGCGCTAATGACCAAATAAAAACACCCCCCTCTCCCACTGGGAGAGGGGGGATGAGGTTGAGGGAAGGCGAAGCCTTACACCAACCCGGCCACCAGATCCCCGCAGGCATCCGTCGCGATGGCGCCGGCGCCGAGGTGCGGGATTTTGCCGCTCTGCAGGGCGGCGATGATGGCACGTTCGACGTCCTGCGCGGCCTGTTTCTCACCGAGGAAGTCGAGCATCATCGCGGCGGCGTTGATGGTCGCCAGCGGGTTGATGACGTTCTTGCCGGTGTATTTCGGCGCGCTGCCGTGGATGGGCTCGAACATCGAGACGCCCTTCGGGTTGATGTTGCCGCTGGCGGCGATGCCCATGCCGCCCTGGGTCATGGCGCCCAGGTCGGTGATGATGTCGCCGAACATGTTGGTGGTGACGATCACGTCAAACCACTCCGGATTCTTCACCATCCACATGCAGCAGGCGTCCACGTAGGCGTGATCCTGCGTTACTTCGGGGAATTCGGCGCCGACCTGCTTGAAGACGCGCTGCCAGAGGTCGTGGCCGTAGGTCAGCACGTTGGACTTGTCTACCAGCGTGAGCTTTTTGCGCGGGCGGGTCATCGCCAGCTCAAACGCGTAACGCACACAGCGCTCCACGCCGGCGTAGGTGTAGTTCGCCACCTGGGTGGCCACTTCCATCGGCGTACCCTTGTGAGTGAAGCCGCCGGTGCCGACATACATATCCTCGGTGTTCTCGCGCACGACGATGTAGTCAATGTCGTCGGGGCCTTTGTCCTTCAGCGGGGTATCCACGTTCGGATAGAGCTTCACCGGGCGCAGGTTGATGTATTGGTCCAGTCCGAAGCGCAGGCCGAGCAGCAACTGGTGCTCGATAATGCCCGCCTTCACGTCCGGATGCCCCACCGCGCCAAGGAAGATGGCATCGAAACCCTTCATGATCTCGACGGCGTCCTTCGGCATCACTTCGCCGGTCGCCAGGTAGCGATCGCCGCCCCAGTCGAACGTCTCGTAATCGAAGGAGATGCCGCGCTTCTGGCCCACCGCGCCCAGCACCTTGATCCCCTCGCGCACCACCTCGGGCCCGATCCCGTCCCCGGGAATCACCGCAATCTTATACGCCACGAACGTTACCTCCGCTTCTGGTGTGTGAATGGGTTCATTGTACTGGGAAACGAGGGGATTGGCAATAAAGCTCTCTGGAAAGCTAGGGGATGCCGTACCCCCCTTTCACCGCACATGCACCGTCGCCACGCTCCTGCGCATCTCCGCCTCCAGCGCGGCGGCCTGCTCTGGGAGCAGTGCCGTCTCCGCCCCATTCAGCAGTTGAGGAAAACTGGAAGCGGCGGTGAGGCCGACGGGAATGTGGCGCGCGGGATCAATCACGGGGAATTCGCTCACCTCCAGCGGTGGGCGCTCGGTCGAGGGGAAGAATGCAAAGAGGTGCGGTGTCGAACCAAATTTTCGCTCATAAGTATACCGGTACGCGTGAAAGCCCGCTTCCGCACCCTGCGCCAGCGCCTTCACGCACATACTCGGCAGGCCGGCGCAGTCGCCGGCGGCGAACAACCCCGGAATCAGCGGATCGCCCGCGGGCCCGACGCGGCTGTACCCACGCGCCATCCGCCAGGGCACCGGCAGGAACCGCAGCGACGGCGGCGCCAGTTCCAGCGAATGGTAGTCGAGCATCACATGATCGCACGGCATCAGATACGGCGCTCCGCCGTTCGTCACCGTCAGGACAATCTCCCCCCCCTCCGTCGCATACCCCTGCACCTGCTGCCGCGGTTCGTAGATGCCGATAATCTCATTGCGCCCGCCATCGGCTTTTCGGAAAGCGCCCATTATCTTCGACAGCGACCGCCCGCCAATGATGACCAGCCGATTGCCTGCATGTTCCCGCGACCACTGGTGAAACCTGTCGGCGGAGCGCTCGTACCCGCCGGAGAGGAAAGTCAACTG
>JAKIYB010000492.1 GCA_022708765.1 Armatimonadota bacterium
AGGGTGATGAGATTGCCTGGCAGCGAGCCGCCATGTCCGCCCATCGGCAGCAGTTCCACCAACCCCCATAATCTTCGGGCATCGTTGCCGGAGGAGAGGATCATCTTATCGGGAATCCATCCTTGTGGCGCCATCATCACCGAGTTCATACCCGGCTGGGTTTTCATCATCTCCGGGGGCGTGGGTACCATCGGTCTCCGCCAGGTGAGGCGGCTGTCTGCCGGCGGCGCTTGCGGGGCCAGTGTTTCATCGGCGTAGAAATAAGCCATGAGGAAGTTATTCTTCATCGCATCAGCCGGCAGGTGGTATTGCCCGGGATCGTTATAAAGGTAGTTATACAGGTATTCCGCCACTCGGTGCGCGCTCCAGCGCAGCCGCCCGTCGCGAGTCAGTGTCGCCATTAATTCAAACGTCCACATGCTCTGCCCGATGGATGGCCAGCCGCTGTCCGCGCCGAAGGTCGGCATTGCTCCGCCGGGCGCGATCGTTTCCGCGTAGCGGGTAATCGCCTTCGCGTAGCCGGGATTCGTGACCAGCGGGCGCAGGTCTCCCTGGTGGAAATACAGCCCCAGCGCATAATGGAACCATCCCCAGTTGTAGCCGGAGGACGCGTCGTCATCGTCGCCCAGCGCCTCGAGGATTTTTGCATGGAAATCCGTATAGGCAACAATGCGCGGGTCCACGGGCTTGCCGTCTTCCTCGCTTATCTGGCGGGCGACTTTCTGAATGCAGTAGCGGTCCCAGATGCGGTTATGCGTGCCGGATTCACTGAATTGGTAGGCATCGGGTTTCGCGGCGAAGTTATAGAACATCGCGCGGTAGCGTCTCTCCGCGTCCGGCGGCGCCCACGGGCTCTTCGGGTCTTTCAGCCAGGTGTAGTAGCGAAACGCGGCGTAGCTATACAGGCGAAAACCGTCCGGCGCCGCGCGCGTCAACTCGTAGTCCATTAACTCACGGCCCAAGGTGATATAAGCTTCGTCACCAGTCACGTTATAGAGCGCCAGCGTCTGCAGCAGATAGCCGTATCCCCATGGGCTTTTACTGGTGATCTGCCCGCGTATATTCTCGGCGAACCCCGGCACGACATGGCGCTGAATAAACTGCAGGTAATCGGCACGACTCTGCACGAAATTGTGCCGGATCATGCGCCGCGTGTGCAGAGAAAACGCGTTATGGCTGATGCGCGACGGGCGCATGTGATGCAGTTCGCCCATCGGCGCCTGAACCAGCGGCGGCTCTGGTGTCGGCGCGGTTACCCGCAGCGGCTGGCGCGCGATGATCACCGATCCCCGGCGGGTGCTTAGCAGTGCTTCAATGGTATAGTCGCCCGGTTTCGCCAGTTCGCCGGCTGCAAAGGACTGCAGCGCGATGCCGGACATCCCCGCTGGCGCCGTCAACGCCAGTTTCCGCGTCAACACGACCTTGCCCGCGGCGTTGTGGATGCGCAATGACTCCACGCGCGCTTCCCCCGCGCGCGCGTCCACTGTTATCCGCGCTGTCCAGGGCGCGGCGGTGCTGATGCTGTCGTGCGAGATCGTTATTTCCCCCACCGCGTCACTGCGTTCCGCCAGGCGGAAGACGGGGTAACTCTTCATTGTGCCCGCCATGCCCCAACCGACTTGTTTGAGCGGCTGGTCAGGGTCCATATCCGGCAGCATGAAGGCGATGAACAGGCGCTCGCCGATGCGCGGCGTGTATCCGACATCCTTCCAGGGGATGGCTGCCTCCACGCAGTATCCGTCCGCCGACTCCGTCACCGCCCACCGCGCGTTACGCGTTACCTTCCAGTGCATGTCCGTCGCGTTCAACACGGCCACGTTGGGAATCACGCTCCCGCGAGGATTGGCGCCCATGGGCGCGTAGCGCAGGCCCAACGTCACGTCGCTGCTATACGGATTATTGCGGATCATCGGCTGTCGGTAGGAGTTCATGTTGACCATTACCGAATCGCAGCCCCACGGCGCCGGGCCTTGATTGCCCGTGCTATCCGGCTTGCAGCCCAGCAGGTGGTCATCGGTGACCTGTCCGGCGAAGTAGAGGAAGGTCTCGTCCCAGGCCATCGCTATGCGCCCGCTGATATCCGCCGCTCCTTTGACAGGATTCGAGGGGTCAACATACAGGGCGATGCGCGGATTCTTCACGGCCTCGTCGGGATTGATGACGATGGGCGTGTTCGCCATGGCCCACTCGTTCAGTCTGCCATCAACGACGATGGGCGTCGTTGGTTTGAGGATCAGCTCTTGCGGCGGTGTTTTCATAATTTCCGCCTGGACGAGAAGCGTGAGGAACAGCGCGGCGCACAGCGGCAGGTAACGCATGGTGGAGGTGCCTCCTTCTGATGATTTTTCACGGTCGGATGGCGGTGAATGGCGTGATTGCTCAAGCGACTGTAACAGGGAACAGAGGAGGTGTCAACCATGGCGAGTGATGGCAGGAATTCGCTGTGCGGCAGCGAACTTATGTGATAGAATCGCCTTCAAGGACTGATCTATGCTAACAGCTCTTGCGATAGCTCTTCTTCTGATCGCTCTGGCCTTCGGCCTGTATCTGCTGATGCGCTCGCTGGGCGGTGGGGAACGTACCGCTCCCGACCCCCGTACCCCGCCGCGTCCCGACTGGGCGAACTTCTTCTCGCTGGGTGAGTGGGAGGCTTTCATCCGCGAGGTGCGGCGTTACTTTGACGCGAAAGGGGTGCGCTATCATCTGGATGTCAACGGCGTGCATCTCAATGACGGCTCCATGCACTACGGCTTTGCCAATATGGCGCAGGTCTGCCGGCAGCTCAAGCGCGCGGAATGGGCGGCGTTTATTTCCCATCACTTTACCACCATGGAGCAGAGTAAAGGTGAGGAAGCGGAACTGGAGCAGAAGATTGGCGATTTCGAGCGGATTAAGGAGTTGCTCATGGTGCGGTTGGGCGCTGAAGAAGCATTTCCGTCCGATGTGCCGCTCATCAAGCGCGTAGATCTGCCCGGCACCATCACCTATCTCACCTTCGATCTGCCGTCTACCGTGCGTAGCGTCTCCGCCGATGAAGCATCGCCGTGGGGGAAATCACCCACCGAGTTGCTGGAAGTCGGCCTGGCGAATGTGCGCCGTACCGTGCAGCCGGAAATCTCCCGCCAGGAACTCAAACCCGGGCAGAACGCTTATGTCTTCACCGGCGACAGCTTTTTCATCGCCTCCCATGCGCTGCTGCTGGAGGAGCATCCACGGTGCCTGGGCACGCATGGCGCGCTGCTGGCGGTGCCGCATCGCCATTGCCTCATCGCCTATCCGATCAATACCATGGACGTGGTGACGGTGGTGGATTTGCTGGGTGTTATCGCCATGGGCATGGAGCGCGAAGGGCCCGGTTCTATCTCACCGCGCCTATACTGGTATCATGAAGGCCGTTATGTGGATCTCCCGTTCACTTTTTCCAACAAGGCCTTTCAGTTTCATCCACCAGACGAATTCGTTGCCATGCTCAACAGGCTGACGGATTCCTCGTCGGCGGTGTAGGAGGGACCATGCGTCATATCGCCTGCCTGCTTGTCGTCGGTTTCTCCCTGCTGGCGGG
>JAKIYB010000493.1 GCA_022708765.1 Armatimonadota bacterium
GCCGTCCGGCGTAGAAACCGGCGCACACACTCTGAACCTGTCACCATCCGATGTTATTTCGGCGCCTGCCGCCGTTACGGTAGAAGGGAGTTATCCGATGCCGCTTACACGCCTTGCTGAAATGGGGCTTGCCCTGCCTGCTCCTCCTGAACCGCTCGGGATTTATGTGCCGGTGGTGCGCACTGGCAACCTGCTCTTCCTCTGCGGTCAACTGCCGTTGGTCGCGGGCAAGCTCCCTTCGGAATATACCGGAAAAGTCGGCGCCAGCGTCTCCCTGGAACGCGCGCAGCTTGCCGCCCGTCAGGCTGCACTGAATTGCCTCTCCATTGTGCATGACGCCGTGGGCTTGGGACGGGTGAAACAGATCGTCCGTGTTACCGGGTATGTCAGCTCTGCTTCCACCTTCACCGATCAACCCGTCGCGCTCAACGGTGCCTCGGAACTCCTCGCCGGCGTCTTCGGCGAAGCTGGAAAACACGCCCGCGTTGCCGTCGGTGTAGCCGTGCTCCCCAAGGATGCCTGCATCGAAGTTGACATGATCATCGAAGTCGAGTAAGGTATTACGAGAGCGTTTATCGCTTATATCATATTATGACGGACTTCACACAACATGAGACGCAACTGCTGACCCGGCTGCAGCGCGATTTGCCGCGCGTGCCGCGTCCCTTCGTCGAGATCGGTGATGAGCTTGGTCTGTCGGAAGCGGAAGTACTGATGACGACGCAAGCGCTTCTTGACGACGGATTCATCCGTGAACTATCCGGACTCTTCGATACACGCGGGCTGGGATACGATTCCGTGCTGGTAGCGGCGGATTATCTGACGGAACGGCTGGATTGCGCGGCCGCCATCATCAGCAACCACCCCGGGATCAGCCATAACTACGCCCGCGAGGGGCATGCCTTCAATCTGTGGTTCACTCTCGCTCTGCCGCCGGACAGTCGGCTTGGCCTGCAGAGGACGCTGGCGATTCTCGCACGAGTGACCGGCGCCCGCCGCATGATACCGTTGCCGGCGCTGCGCACCTTCAAGCTCACCGTGAACCTGGACCTAGGCGTCGAAAGCGTCCCCACCGTGACACAGGCCGCCGTGCAAGCCACGGCATTACCCGGCCCGGAGGACATCACTCTGATCCGCCTGCTGCAGGAACCCTTCCCCATTGCCCCGGAACCTTACACTGTCCTCGCCGAACGTGCGGGCATGTCGCCGGATGCCTGTTTCGACGGTGTGCAGCAGTTATACGAACGCGGATACCTGCGCCGGCTGGCCGCTGTCTTACGGCACAGAAAAGTCGGCTTCACCGCCAACGGCATGGGCACCTGGGATGTGCCGGATGACCGGGTGGAGGAAGTGGGGAAGCACTTCGCGCAAGCGAAGGAAGTGAGCCACTGCTACGAGCGCCCGCGTGCTGAAGGGTGGCCGTATAACCTTTTCACCATGGTGCATGCGCGCACGCGCGAGGAGTGCTTCGCGATCCTCACTCGTCTGGCTACCGAAGTAGGCCTCCCAATCCCGTCCGCCCTGTATTCTACGAAGGAATATAAAAAGGCGCGTGTAAAATATTATGCTGATGCCCTTCGCGAATGGGAAGCGGCACACGGCGATTGGTGAGCCATCGCCGGGTGAGGGACCATGCAGATTATTCTCTCCGACGTCCTGGGGTTTTGTTTCGGCGTCAGCCGCGCCATCACAATGGCGGAGGAAGCACTCGCTGATGGCGGCGCGGTGAGCACACTTGGCTCGCTGGTGCATAATCCGCAGGAGACCGCCAGGTTGGCTGCCGCCGGCATCCGGCAGGTGGAAATGCCGGAAGAGGTGGACGGTGATACCGTCGTGATTCGCGCCCACGGCGCCCGCCCGGAAACCTTCGATGTCTTGCGAGCCCGCCATTTGCGCATCATTGACGCCACCTGCCCTTTCGTACAAAAATCCCAGCGCATTGCTCAGCGCTTCATGGCGCAGGGGAAGACATTGATCATCGTCGGCCATGAAAACCATCCGGAAGTGCAGAGCATCCTCGGCTACTTCCCCGGGCCGGCGCATGTTGTTGCGTCACCCGATGAAGTGGCAGCGTTGCCGGACGGCATCACCCCCGGCGTCATCGCGCAGACCACCATGCCGGAGGAAATCTTCCAGGCGATCATCGCGGCGATCGCCGCTCGTTATCCGCGGTACGAGGCTTGCGATACCGTGTGCTCGGCTACGCGTGAGCGCCAGGAAGCCGCCCGCCGCCTTGCCACACAGGTGGATGCGATTTATATCGTTGGCGGCCGGCGCAGTTCGAATACGAACCGTCTTGCGGAAATATGTCACCAGGTTTGCTCGCGCACCTATCTCATCGAAACCGCCGACGAGATCAACCCTGCTGATCTTGCCGGCGTGGAGAAACTCGGGGTCGCCGCTGGCGCCTCCACCCCCGCCTGGCTCATCCACACCGTCATAGACCGGTTGGAGACACTTGCCAACCAGGGCAGTTAGCGCGAATCGCGCTCATTGTCGTTGCAGACTCGATGGCATGAAATGTCTGCATCAGCAGGGGAACTCGTCTTCACAGCGAATCAATATACGACATTCACTTCGAGGTAACACCATGACGCTTGCAATGCCCACTCGTACCGGCCTTGACAGTATCACCCTGGGCCTGGTGCCGATCAGTAAATTCGTCTTCAGCCATGAGGACGCGCTGCGTTTCAAAAAGCGTGTCGAAGAGCGATTAAAGACGCTGGGCATACGCTTCGTGAATATCGAGGGGCTGACCGAGGATGGGATGCTCTGCAAGCATGAAGATATCCCGAAAGTGATTGAGCGACTGCGACAGGCGAAGGTAGATGCCCTCTTCTGCCCGCACTGTAACTTTGGCACCGAAGACGTGGCGGCGCTACTGGGCAAGGAGATGGGGCTGCCGTATCTGCTGTGGGGGCCACGCGACGAGGAACCACTGCCGGATGGCACCCGCCTGCGCGACACCCAATGCGGCCTCTTCGCCACCAGCCGCATCCTGAACCGGCTGGGTGTCCCGTTCACCTATCTTCCAAACTGCCGCATGGATGATCCACTGCTGGACAAAGGCATTCTCGACTTCATCAAGGTGGCGTCGGTGGTAAAGTCGTTTAAAAAGTTGCGCATCGGGCAGATTGGCCAGCGTATTGATTTCTTCTGGACGGTGATGGTGAACGAAGCGGAACTGCTGGAACGCTTCAACATGCAGGTCTGGCAGATTTATGTCACCGACGTCTTCGCGAAGATGCACACGCTGGTGGATAATCCCACACCGGAACTAAATGCGCTGCTGGAGGAGATGCGCGCCACCATGCGCTTCGAGTTTCTGGACAATAGGCAGCTTCGCGCCATCGGCGCGCTGAAGTTGGTGATGGAAGAATACATCGTAAAATATGACCTTTCCGCCATCGCCATCCAGTGCTTCCCGGCCATTCAACAGGAATTCGGCATTTACCCCTGTTACGCGAACAGCCTGCTTACCGAGTGCGGCATCCCCATTATCTGCGAGGTGGACGTGCATGGCGCGGTGTCGGCGGTGATGCTGCAGGCGGCGACGTTG
>JAKIYB010000494.1 GCA_022708765.1 Armatimonadota bacterium
CCCCAGATGATCTGGGCGCAAAGTGTCGAGGTCGAGAAACAGGATGCGCATTGGTTGTTCTCCAGTAGTCTACTTCGTCGCGGGCATTCAAATACCCCCTCAAAGGCTTTCCGGCCAACCGTCCGCCCGCGCGGACGGATATGAAACAATTCGTTGTCTTGCGTCCCTGAAGAGGGACGCCTGGCCGCCTGGCCTCCGAGGGGGTATTTCAATGCCCGCGTCCTTCGTATATTACGCTCCGACCGCCGTCGCCACCCCTAACCGCTCGTATTGCTCCGCCGGAGCGTCATTGTCCCGCATCAAGCGAATCATGTGGTCAAGCATGCGTTGCTCGACGGCGGCGTCCTGGATCGGGTGTTCCTGGTGTGGATCGGTCTCCAGGTCGAAGAGCATGGTGCCGAACTGGTGGGCATTGGTCCACGGGCGGGCGCCGATTTGCATGGTGCGGCAGCCCTTGGTGAAGGCGAACGGTTCGGCGATGCGGATATCCTGCAGCTCTTCCGTGCCGAAGGTGCGGCGCATGTGGGTAGGCATCAGCGTATATTCGTTGATCGGGCTGTTTTCGGCGGTGGCCGGGGCGCGCATGTAGACGTAGCGGCCGTCGGTGACGTTCACGTGGGCACCGAAGAGACCGAAGAGCGCCGCCTCGCGCGCGGGGGTGTCGTCCGCCACCGTTTGCGCCAGTGGTTGCCCCTGCATATCGGCCGGGCGCTCCACGCCGAAATAGTCCAGCAGCGTGGCGGGCAGGTCAATGGTCTGCACTAGGCTCCGGCGCCGTTCGCCGCGCACGCCGCAGCGCGGATCCCAGATGAAGAGGGGCGTGTGCGCCACTTCATCGTAGAAGGGCATGGAGCACTTCGCCCACCAGTCGTGCTCGCCGAGGAGGAAGCCATGGTCGGTGTTGACGATGAGCAGGGTATCTTTCCACAGGTCGAGCTCGTCCATCAGATCAATAACGCGGCCCATGTAAAAATCGCACATGCTGTGCAGCGCCGCGCTCTCGTGCCTGCAGCGTTCCACCTGTTCCGGCGTCTCCTGCACCCTGCGATACGGCGGCCAGTCGAAGTGGATACCCTGGCTCGCTTGCGGATAGAGTTCGCGGAAACGCTCGGCCGCGAAGTACGGCTCGTGCGGATCGAACGTCTCGATGTGCAGGAACCAGTTGTCCTCGCCGCTGTTCGTGCGCAGGAACTCCTCGCCCATGCCGAAGGTCATCGGCTGCGGCATCTGCGCTTCCCGCTGCAGGTAGCGGCGGTTCACCCAGTCCTGACGGCCCCAGCGTCCGCCCTGACCGTTCAGCGTTTCGGGGATGTCAAATGGCCGCAGGTCACCTTTCCACGGCTCGCCCTCCTGCCCGCGGGCAATCTCCCAGGAGCTGTAGCGGGTGTGGTAATTGCAGCCGCCCTCCTCCCAGTAGTGGTAGTGGTCGCTCACGAGGTGGGTGTAGATGCCGTGCTCCTTGAGGATTTCCGGCATGGAATCATCGAACGGCTCGATCGGTCCCCAGCTCCGATGCAGGAAGTTGTACCGCCCGGTGTGAATCTCCCGCCGCGCCGGCATGCAGGGCATGCTGCCCACGTAACTGGTGTCAAAACACGCCGTGCGCTCCGCCAGCCGGGAAAAATTCGGCGTGTGTACCCAATCGCACCCATACGGCTCCAGCATGCGCCGGTTGAGCGAGTCGAACATGACCATGATGGCTTTCATTTGAGGGCTCCTCACGTTATTGTATTACCGTTGAGCGCGCAGAGACCACTGAGGAGATTTATCTCCTGTTGGGTTTCCGGGCGGCTGTAAGATGATCGGTGCTAATCTGAAATCTCCTCATACATAGCGCCAGATTGTTCCCGACACACTTCATGGAATTGGAAGTAGCCTGTCTTTGGATGTTCTCCCTGCTTATCGAATATAACGACCACCTGGAAGCGTTCGTCCCAGACCTGGTCTATTCGTGCAATGGTATCGCGGTGGGCGCCAATCAAAATACGCACTTTTTCACCTTGATGGAATGGGGCACCTTGTATCTTTGCCGCGATACGGCAGAGGATTGGCGCGACAAACAGAGCACCAAGTATCCACCCAAGAGGCAACGCAACTAATATCCCCAATAGTAGGAGACCCAATACGACGATATTGCTCAGCGCCGTGAATGAGGAGACACTGTACCAGATCATAAGAATTGTTACGCAAATAGCCGACCCCCAGGTTGCTATGGCGAATGCATTCGCGGCAATGTAATGGAGAGTTGGCCGACGCATTTCACTCGTCCTTCCTCCAAAGTTGATTACTCAAACTCCTCTGCGTTCTCCGCGCGCTCTGCGGTGAATATATCTTCACTTCATCGGGTACGCGTGCACCCATTCGGCCACTTCGCGCAGCTTGTTCGGGTCGGCGTCCGGGGCGAGGAAGCCGCCGGAGGTAACGACGATGCCGCGCAGGTGCTTGAGGGCGTCGAACTGTTCATCGAGCGCGACGATGATCTCCAGCATGGGGCGCGTCCACAGCGGGGCGTTGGCGCCGCCGATGAGACAGGTGTTCGGGCAGGCGGCGCGGCCTTCCACCAGCGTGGCGTCGCCCACCGGCGGGGTGGTGAAAGCCTCCAGCGCGGAGAGCGACATCTCGCGGAGGTCGGGCAGCAGCGCCTGTACCTGCCCGCTGATCAGCAGCACCAGCAGGCGGCCCGCCTGCTTCGCCATGTCGGCGTAGACGCGCAGGTGCGGCAGGCAGAACTTGCGGTAGATGGGAGCCGGCAGCGGAGTGGCGGCGGTATTCTCAATGATATACAGCACATCGGCCGGGCTCTGCGCGCAGCAGTATTCCATGCGCTTCAGCATCACCTGGTGCATGGCATCGAGTAACACATTCACGTCTTTCGGATACGTGGTAAGCAATTCCGCGGCGCGCTGCGGGTCCAGCATGCCCTGTACCATCTCCAGGAACGGCGTCATGCCCACGTAGGAAGCGGTGACCGCCGTCTGCGCGACGCTGGCACAAAAGTCTTTCGTCTTCTCAAAGGCGGCGCGGTCCAGCTTCGGCCGCGCGTCCTCGTAAAAGGCGGTCATGATCGCCAGCCCGTCATGCGAGTGGACGGGGTAGGTGGTGTTGCGCCAGGTGCGCGTCATCGGGTTGTACTGCTGCACGCCGGCGACATGGCCCAGCGGGGTGTGATAGATCGTCTTCTGAAAGACGCCTTCGCGTTCCGTCTCCACGCGCGTCTTCGCGCGCATCTCGTGGACCAGCGTCGGCGTCCACAGGTGTGGGTCGCTGCCCAGCCAGGCGTGGAACTCGGCCACGGACATGGCGTTGAACGGCGCCGCCTGCGCCTTCAGGTACGCCTTGTCAATCTTCGGCCAGAAAGGGAAACGGTCCACCGGCTGCAGGTGCAGCGCGGCCAGCCAGCGTTCGCGTGATGTCATGCCCGTCGTCAACTCGTGTGCGTCCTCGTTTCTGTGTTTCTGCCGCGAAGCCCGAATCCCTTCCGCCGGCGGGGCGCGGGTGCAGGGAAAGGTTGTGAGACATCTCACTTCCGGCGCTCACTCCCCCTCCCTATGCCGGGGA
>JAKIYB010000495.1 GCA_022708765.1 Armatimonadota bacterium
ACCAGCTCAGACCCGTTGCTCACCAACTGGTTCAGCGAGGTGTCGGCTGTGGACAGCCCCACCGATTCCGCCGGCGTGGTCGTCCCCGTCGCCGTGGGCACCACGCTGGTGGCGCTGGTCACGTTCAGGTTCGCGCCGGTCTGCTGGTCGTTCAGCGTGCTCGCCAGCACGATACCAGACGCCTGATCCATTCCACAGATGCTCATCACGCTACTCTCGACGTTGAACGACTCTTCAATCTCCGCATCCACGGTGATCGTCTGCTCGTCTTCGTTAAAGGAGCACACGATTTCCGCGGATTTAGCAACCACGCCGTCAATCTCCAGGTCGCCGCCATCGGATTCAACGTCAATTTCCGTCTCGTCTTTCACGGCTGCCACGTGGTTGCTGTCGCCGACCACCGCCGCTGAGCCGTCATCTACTTCCGTGTCTTCAATGGCGGACTCGGACACGTGGACAACGGCATCATCCATCGCCACAATCGCGTCACCCGCGTTCTGATACTGCTGCTTGTTGCCGTCGCCGGCCGCGGCCTGGGCGTTGCCGTTGGCGCGCCCCGCGTTGCTGTCGTTGAGAGCAATGGTGCTGTCGCTGTTGTAGGTAGCGTTGAGGGCCGTATTCTCATGCCCGAGCGCGTTGGCGGAGTAGTCATTGTCCTCGGCGGCGATGCCGTCGCCGGATGCGATGGCGACATAGCCATCTTCGCTGGCAATGCCGCTGCCGGTGTTGATGGCAACATCACTCGAACCATCTACCGCGATGTTGCCTTCGCCCAGCGCCAGCGCCGCGTCATAATTGTAGTTCGCCGCCGCCGCGTCATCCGACGCGATGGCGAAGTAGCTGTCCACCCCGGCGATGCCGCTGCCGGTAGCGAGGGCTAAATCGGACGGATACGCTACCGCGATGCCGGTGTCGGTCCAGGCCAACGCGCCTTCGTTCTGCACGGCTTCGCCCTGGTCCTGTGCCACCACGACATTGTTCGGCGCCTCGATGGCGACATTGGCATGACCGATATTCGTCGCCGCATTCTCAGCCTCTCCGATGGCTGTGCCGTTGTTGGCGATCGCGAGATCGTCGTTGCCTTCGAACGCCAGGCTGTGCGCGCCAAACGCATTGGCGGCATCATCCGCCTCCGCGATCGCCAGCGCGTTGCCGGAAGCGTTGGCAACATCATCGTTGTTCGTGACATTCATCACGGCGTTGTCATGTCCGACCGCCACCGCGCTGTCAATCGGATTGTCGGAATACGCTGCCAGCGCATCGGCCGCCAGCGCCGCCGCGAGGCCATCATTCTCGGAGTTCAAGCTGACTCCGCCGGTCGAAGACACCGCGCTGTTCTCCGGATTCTGTGGTGTTGTCCTGACCATTCACCGTCTGCGCCGCGTTGTCCGCCAGCGCGCCCGCCGCGACGTTCGCGCTTTCATCACCGTCCACGGCGACGGCCTGTGGTCCGCTGGCCGTCGCCTCCCCCGCGACCACCTGGTCGAGGGCATCATTCGTGAGGGGCTGCGGCGCGGCGAACGCCGTGGCGCTGAGCACCAGGGCGAGTGCGAAAAGCAGACCCACCAAACCTTTCTTCATCGGGAGATCCTCCTTTTCCCCAAGGGTATCGTCGAATCCACCGGCTCACCCGCTGGCCATGTCACCGCTGCGGTACGGGTACATGACACGGGGCGCGAGGGATGCCCGATGTTCCTGCCCAGTCTCGCACACCGAAGAAGCGCGCGACGTGCCGGTTCGCCGTCACTTTTTCCCTGAAGGAGCGTTATGCGGGAAAAGCGTGACAGCAATGCGAAGATGTGCGGATTCCGCCGCCAGCAATCCAACAACGCTGGACGGATATGTGACAATCCGGCAACGGTCGGTGGGGCAACCGTGCCCTCCCGCTGGCAAAACTCCCCGCCGCGCCCGGTGTCTATGGATATAGACCCGGCTTCCCGGTATAATGAAGGCAGACTCGGGTATTATCGTTGACGCCGCTCCCCCTGTCGGATGCCGTGGAAAGGACCGCCGCCATGTTTCGCCGCGTCATGCTGGTCTGTATACTGGCCTGCGCCGCCGCCCTCCTTGCCGAAGAGCCCTTCGCGCTTCAGGTAGGTGATACGACCTACATACCGCTGCGCGCCGCCTCGGAGTGGGCCGGCGGTGAACTGGTCTTTGATCCGGCGACAAACACCCTCACTCTCACCATCCCCGCCGTGCCGCGCACGGTGCTCCGCTTTGCCATGACCGGCGCGAAAGTCGAGGTGCTGGACCCCACCTGGCAGCCCGCGGCCGATGGCAGCGGCCCGAAGAGCGCGCCGGTCATCAAAACGGTGGACCTGGGCAAGCCGATCCTGAAGCATGACGCAACCGGCTACGTGGTCGCGCGTGCGCTGGCCGGCCTGCTCAACGCGCGGCTCAGCCGCGACGCCGCGACGATGCATACCATCCTCAGCGTCGGTCCGCCCACCCCGGATTTCGTGCTTCCCACGTTGCGCCTGAACAGCCCCGACGGCGGCCTGATGGTCTACGTGCCCGCCGGTGAGTTTCAGATGGGCAGCAGCGGCCAGAAGCGCGCCCGCCCTGTGCCGATGGAAGCTACCGTGCTGAACGCCACCGGCGAAGGCGCGGACAAAGCCGTGACGGTGCAGACCACCGCCTTCCAGATCGAAGAGACGGGCAATCCGCTGGAACATCACGCGCGCATGGTCTACCTGGACGGCTACTGGATATCCAAATACGAGGTGACCGCCGGGCAGTATAAAAAGTTCATCGCCGCGACGAAAGCGCAGATGCCGGTACCCCCGCAGGTGCTGCAGGAGGACGGCAAGATCGTCGAGGGGTGGAAGGATAGCTACCCGATCAGCGGGATGACGCCGGAGGAGGCCGCCGCCTTCGCCGCCTGGGCCGGCGGGCGCCTGCCCACCGAGGCGGAGTGGGAAAAAGCGGCGCGCGGCGCGGACGGGCGCGAATACCCCTGGGGCAACCGTAACGACGGCTCGCGCTATGCGCCATTCATGGGCAAGCCGGGCATTGACGCCCGCATGCCGGTGGGCAGTTTCCCGGAAGGCATCAGCCCCCATGGCCTGCTGGATATGGCCGGCAACATGGCGGAACTCTGCGCGGACTGGCTGGCGCCCGACGACGCCGGCAGCAATCGCTGGGCGAATCCGCGTGGCCCGGCGGCGCTGAAGGAATACGCCGTGCGCGGTAACTCCTGCTTCGATCCCATTGACGCGCCCTGGTTCTACAAGTTCCGCTGCGCCTACCGCCTGGATACCATGCGCCCCGGCGAGATGTATGCCAACGTCGGCTTCCGCGTGGTCATCCCGGTGGGGCCGGCGACGGAAAATCCGCGCCCGGCGGTGCCGATGGAGATGATCGCCCGCCCGGAGACGAAATTCCCCGGCCTCTTCTCCAAGGGCTATAAGTGCGTCGGCGCGTGGACGGCCGATCTCAACGGCGATGGAATGGCGGAGACGGTCGCCGTGGCGGTGGCGGATGGCGGCACCAACCTGCCGCCGATGCTGCGCGTCTTCCCCGCGCCGGATGACAAAGGCGTCATCCCC
>JAKIYB010000496.1 GCA_022708765.1 Armatimonadota bacterium
CGTGGCCGCGCGCCAGCAACTCGCGAACGAGCGCCAGGTCACGCGCGCAGGCTCCGCAATACATCATCCCCGCCCCGGCCGCAATGTAGACGATGCGCATAGTCGTACCTGTACTATCTCAAGTATATCAGGAAATGACTTACGCAGGTTAAATCCGTCACAATACCAGCGTATATGCAGGAAAGGCACGCAATCCGTCGTATCAAATCGAGAAGACGCTTTTCCGGATTACCCCACGAAGGAGGTTCCGAATGTCTCTTCCATCGAGCGAAGTCTCCTGTCCAAACTGCGGAGCGGTATTTCAGGTGTCTGCAGAAGTGGAAGCTCCCGAATGCGAAGCCTGTGGACAACTGGTGCCGAGTCATTTGCCATCGGCACCGGCGCATGGTGCGCCATTTCCTCTCACCGCGCCGGAACAGGCTCCTCTCCCGCGAATCTGCCAGTGCGGCGCGCAAGCTGATCCCAATGCCGTCACTTGCCCACAGTGTAAACGAGCTTTTCGTCCGGCCATCCTCGGCATTGTGAGCATTCTGGGACTCGTTCTCACGCCGATTTTTGCGCTGGTTCTCTTGATGAACGTCCAGCAACTGCAGGACTCACAGCTTGCAATTACCGACAGTGATCGCTCACTGATGTCTTTTCTTGAAAGCATTGGCATTGTCTTAAATATCTGGCTGTTCACGATCTGGCTGCGTCTTCTCCGAGGGAAAACCGGCGCCTGGTATGAGGCAAACTGGGCACTGGGTATCGGATTGCTCCGTCATTGGGCACTCAACCTGCTCTTCTTAAGTATCACCAGGGCATGGGCGGGCATGTCGCTGCCCATGGATACACTATCCCAGATGCTTGCGATGTTCCTCGTTACCGCGCTGCTGGCGGCAATGCTCCACTCAAAAGCGGTCAAGTCCTACTGTAACGTCTCGTGAAACCTCACCATCCCGTTTTCAGCAGCTTTTTCGCGGCGCGGACGCTGCAGCGCTGGTGGGTGCTGTAGGCGCGAGCGGCGCGGTCGTGAATGGACACGGGGCTTTCGCCGTTCACCCAGCCGGTGAGGGCGTCGTGGAGGGTGTAGGCTTCCGGGCACATCAGGTTAGTGGTCCAGAGCAGCGGTTCGGCGTTGGCGGCGCGCAGGTAGTCGGCGAAATACTGGCTGCTGGCGCAGGAGAGGATGATGGCGTCCTTCGGCGCGCCGGGGTTAGGGGTGAGCGCCAGTTCCAGCGAGACATCCATCAGGCCGTTGTGCCCAATGTAGGCGATGCAGTCGGCGCCGCCGGCGACGGCGAAACGGCGGCCCTCGATAGTGACGGCTTCCGGCGCCGCGCCGGAGGCGGCGGTGAGGGCGTCGGCCATCGTTTCGGCGATATACGCGCCGTCATAGGCGTCCGCGACCAGATACACCGGCTTCTCCACGTGGCGGAAGACCAGCCGCTCCAGCACATGCGGTTTTGGATTCGGCACGACGGCGAGGCGTTTCCACCCGCGGCTGCGGGTGAAGT
This sequence comes from Armatimonadota bacterium, assembly GCA_022708765.1. Taxonomy (GTDB): domain Bacteria; phylum Armatimonadota; class Hebobacteria; order CAIYQO01; family CAIYQO01; genus JAKIYB01. The sequence goes on from JAKIYB010000496.1 coordinate 1,497, forward strand.
AGGTCTTCACCCCGCTGCCGCAGCCCCAGTAGAGGTTGTGAGCGGGATCCTGGCCGTTGCCGATGGCCGCCGGCACGGGCACGATGCCCTGGTTGGCGTTATCGCAGAGGGCGACGAAGACATGCGCCTTCCGCCAGCCGGGCACCTCGTCGGTGATGGGCGGGGGTGACGGCGGATCCGGCGCGGGGGCGGGCGGCGCTGCGCGTTGAAACAGCCGCGGCAGCAGCACGCCGACCGCGGCGAACGCGATGAACAGACCAATGATGTTCCAGATCGGTATGCGGCGGATAGCCGGCATGGCAACCTCCCTGTGAGCCACATGTTTCTTCATTCTTTCGCTGGGAGGACCGTTTTCCCTGTTCGGCGAATGAAGCGGATATGAGCAATGCCATTATTCGCGGCACGTATGCCCACCCAAGGGCGTTCTGGGAGACGGGGGCGCGACTGGACGACTACGGGGTGAACGCGGTGTTCATCCACGGTGGGTCGCTGGATGAGGCGACGGTGGCGCGGGCGCGGGCGGAGGGATGCAAAGTCTTCGCGGAGTTCGCCACGCTGAACGGGCGCTACGGCGATTACGTGGAGCAGCACCCGGACGCGCACCCCATTGACGACAGCGGCAATCCGGCGCCGCCAGCGACCTGGTTCATGGGCGTGTGCCCCACCCACCGCGGCTTTCGCGACTTCCGCATGGACGCGCTGCGTGAGCTGCTGGGACGTTTTGAGCTGGACGGCGTGTGGATGGACTACGTCCACTGGCACGCGCAGTTTGAAGACCCGTATCCCGTTTTTATCAAAACCTGCTTCAACGACTCCTGCGTGACGGCGTTTCAGCAGTGGGCGAACGTGGAGGTGGCTGGCGCCACGGCGGCGGAGCGCGCGCAATGGATCTTTCGGCACGCGCCGAAGGCCTGGGAAGATTGGCGCGTCTCGGTGATCGTGGACTGGGCGCGGGAATTCCGCTCGGTGGTGAAGGCGGCACAGCCAAACGCGCTGGTCGGCTGCTTCCATTGCGCGTGGAAGGACGAAGACCTGGGCGGGGTGCGCCGGCGCTGCCTGGGACTGGATATCCGGGCGCTGACGCCATGCGTGGATGTCTTTTCTCCCATGCCCTACCACGGCCGCTCCGGCAAAGCGCCGGAATACGTGCGGGAATACGTCGAATACTTCAGCGAACGGTATCCCGTGCAGACTGCGCCTGACGCCTACCCCCGCCTCTGGCCCATCGTGCAGGCGCACGATGATCCGTATGTCAGCCCGGAGGAGTTCGAGCAGGTGCTGCGCTACGGTTTGAGCGGCAAGAGTACGGGAGTGATGATGTTCACTATCGGCAGCGTGGCCGCCGATCCGGGGAAGATGGCGGCGATGCGGCGGGTATACCGTGAAGGCACGGGATAATGACTGACCGTTCTCGCGTAATGACACGGACAGAGAGGATACACGGACCTGATGGCGGGCTTCACATACGAAACGCATCTTCACACCGCGGAAACCAGCAGGTGCGCGAAGAGTTCGGGGGCGGAATTCGCAGAGTACTACGCGGCGCTCGGGTATACGGGCATCTTCGTCACCGACCATTTTTTCAACGGCAATACGACAGTGGCGGACCACCTGTCCTGGGAGGCGCGCGTGGAGCAGTTCTGCCGTGGGTTCGACGCGGCGGCGGCACGCGGCGCGCAGCTTGGCCTTGATGTCTTTTTCGCCTGGGAATACAGCTACGGCTGGGCGCATTTTCTCACCTACGGGCTTGACATCGCCTGGCTGCTCGCCCATCCCGATCTGCTGGGCTGGGAGTTGAGCGAATACTTTGACCGGGTGCATGCGGATGGCGGCGGGATTATCCATGCCCATCCTTTTCGCGAATACGTTGATCTTGTGCATCTGGTCCCGACTAAGACGGATGCGGTCGAGGTGGTCAATTCCGCGCGGTCGCCGGAACACAACAGGCACGCCCTCGATTACGCAGAGAGCTTTGGACTGCCACGGACCGCCGGCTCGGATATCCATTCCACGCGCCAGCGGCGGTTATGCGGCGTCGTGACTTCTC
>JAKIYB010000497.1 GCA_022708765.1 Armatimonadota bacterium
CCGCGCCGAAGAGCAACGCCGTAGTCACCGCCATTGACCGCGCGCAGGCCGACGTGCGCCAGGGCAAACTCGCCCCGGTGCCGACCCACCTGCGCGACGCCAGCTACCGCGGCGCCAAACAGCTCGGTCACGGCAAAGGGTACAAGTATCCCCACGACTACCCCGGCCACCACACCGAACAGGAATACCTCCCCGACGGCACGAAAAGCCAACCGTACTACGAACCCTCCGACCAGGGCTACGAGAAACGGATTCAGGAGCGGATGCGGGCGTGGGGGCATAAGGCACGGGAAGAGGAGCAAGACGACGAAGCGTAATAATTTCGGCGGTTTGAAAGACATATCTTCAGGAGGAATGCCATGTGGCCAGCCTGGTTTCCGCATCTTATTGGGGCCATTGACGTCGTCATTCTTGCAGCCACATTTGTGATCGTCGATAAGTATCACGCCCGTCCGCTTCAAGCATCACGTGCCATTATTGAAGGGGTCGCCGGCGGCCTGCTTGTCACCCTTTTTCTCTTGGCATATTTCATCCCGACATCACCCGCACGTGAAATGTCATGGAGTACCTGGGACGTCGCCTTTTGGAATATGCCTCCCCTCCCGTGGCAGCCCATCCTTCTTACCGCTCTCTGCGCGGCGATCCTCTGCGGCAGCAATCCAGATGCCCGTCGCTTCAAGTGGAGTGCCCTGCTTGTGCTCCTTATCTGCGGATGGTTTCTCGGTCAGGCATACCGTGCGGAGATCAGACAGCAAATTCGCAATGTCTATGACAGGGTTCATCCACCAGTCACCTACACCCTGACGCCCCACACAGCGGTTAGGGTCACACATGGCCGCCTCAATACGCTACGTCGCCGTCTGAAGGATCAGGATCCATTTCGAAAAGATACGCAGACGTATTCGGCTGGTCGGCTGCTGGAAACCCCATGTTGGACAGCACTGCCGGACGAATATCAACAGGCCTTCATGGCTAATGTGCCCTACTTTCAGAAAGGCATCGTCACCACCCGCATGGAATGGCACACGCCGCTCACCGGTTTCTTTCGCGTTGTCGAGGTACCATCAGGTGTCTGGTATCCGGGGGGATGTGTGAAGGACGCCATCAGCAAACTCGAATATCGGCCACTTCCAGAATAACAATGGGGCAGCCCGAAAGCCGCCCCACCCTATTTCCTGTTCCCTGTCCCCTAACCCCTACATCACCAATCCGCCGTCCACATTCAGCACGTGCCCGGTGGTGTAGGCCGCCAGCGGGCTGGCGTAGAAGAGCACGGCGTCGGCGACTTCATCGGAGGTGCCGAAGCGATCGGCGGGAATCATCTTCAGGTATTCGGCGCGACGCTCTTCGGTGAGTTTGTCCGTCATCGCGCTGACGATGAAGCCGGGGGCGATGGCGTTGACGGTGATGTTGCGCGTGGCGAGTTCCTTCGCGTTCGCCTTCGTCAGGCCGATGAGACCGGCCTTGGAGGCGGAGTAGTTCGACTGTCCGGGGATGCCCATCAGCCCGCTCACCGAGGCGATGTTGATGATGCGGCCGTAGCGCGCTTTCATCATCCGTTTTGCCGCCGCGCGGGTGCAGTAGAACGCGCCGGAAAGGTTGATGTTAATGACCATCTGCCACTCCTCATCCGACATGCGGATGAGCAGGTTGTCGCGGGTGACGCCGGCGTTGTTGACGAGGATGTCAATCTTACCCATCTCCGCCCATGCCTGCTCGATGAGCGCGGCCGCGTCCTCGGCTTTCGACACGTCGCCGCAGAGAGTGATGGCACGCACGCCGTAAGTAGCGCGGATTTCGGCGGCGGTGGCTTCCGCTTCCTCGCGGCCCGGTTCGATATCATTGATGACGATATCCGCCCCGGCTTGCGCCAGGCGGATGGCGATGGACTTACCCAGCCCGCGGCGACTGCCGGTAACGAGCGCGACCTGTCCGGTGAGATCAATGGCGACTGACATGGTGATTCTCCTGTAAATGGCAATGGGCATAAACCCGAACAACCCGGTCATCATTGGCCGGGTCGCGGGCGCATCTCTCAATTTGCTGTTACTCTTCTGCCTGGACGTCGGTGCCGGTTTCTACCACCGGCTGCGCGGAAGCTGCCGCCGGTGCGGTACCCAGCGGCGCGGCGCCGTTCACGCGCGTGTTATACTCAATGTCGCGGACGGCTAAGAGAATATCCCCGGCTGCCCACAGTACCACTGCAGGCACCAGACCCTTCATCACCAAATCCACGATGAAGGAGACGAACTGGCTGGCAAATCCCTGCTGCGCGCTGATGAGCGCCCAGTTCTTCGTTATTTCAACGAGTTGCGCGGTAAAGGTGTAGACAAACGTCGCCAGTAGCAGGATCGCCAGAATGCGCAGAATCCAGGCGACAATCGGTGCGATGGGGTAACGACGATACATGAGGTATCCTCCTTCAGATACGTTCAGCGGACTATTCCGCCAGCAGCGCGGTGACCTGCACCGCTTCCACCTCGGGCAGTGTGCGCTGCACCAGCCCTGTTAACACAGTTCCAGGGCCAATTTCGACAAAACGGGTCGTGCCCATGTCCCGCATGGCGCACAAACTCTGCATCCAACGCACGGAGCCGGTAATTTGTCGCGCCAGCGCATCACGAATGGCATCCGGATTCGTCGTCGGTGTGGCGGTGACATTCTGCACCACCGGCACTCTCGGCACGGCAAGCGGCACATCATTCAGCATGGCGCTGAAGGCATCCGCGGCCGGCGCCATCAGTGGCGAATGGAACGCGCCGCTCACCGGCAACGGGATGACGCGGGCACCACGCGATTTGCCCACCGCGCGCAGCGCGGCGATAGCCTCACTCTCGCCCGACACGACAATCTGGCCAGGCGAATTATAGTTTGCCGGCGTCAGCGTGCCGTGCTCGGTGGCGATCTCGGCACACAGCGCTTCTACCGCTTCGGCGTCCGGTCCGATCACCGCGGCCATGCCGCCCGGCCGCGCGTCGGCGGCGGCTTCCATCAACTCGCCACGCTTGCGCACAAGTCGAAGCGCATTCGCGAACTCGATTGCGCCGGCGGCGACCAGCGCCGAGAACTCACCCAGGCTGTGGCCGGCGACGACATCGCATGAAAAACCACGCGCGCGCAATACACGCCAGCAGGCGGTGCTGACTGTCACCAGCGCGGGTTGCGCGTTGGAGGTGCGCGTCAACGCTTCAGTTGGCCCTTCAAAGCACAATTGCGTGATGCCGAAACCGAGAACTGCATCGGCTTCGGCGAACGTCTCGCGCGCGAGCGCTTCCTGTTCCACTAATTCGGCGCCCATGCCTACGGCTTGCGAGCCCTGGCCGGGAAAGATGCCGGCTGTGAGCGAAGTCGTCATGCGCGTTCAATTCCTCCACGGAAAAAATGGCGGGCTTGCCTCAAATACCGCATGCCCGACAGGGGGACGAGCCTCAGGATGGACGATCTCGTAGACCATCCGACCGATGCCCACCACCAGGTAGATGATGATGGCAATCCAGAACAGGCGTGACTGCCAGCGGCTCCACCAGGCGGGTATGCGCAGG
>JAKIYB010000498.1 GCA_022708765.1 Armatimonadota bacterium
GCATACATCACTTTTGCTCCTTCACCGTTGTGCATGATTCCAGTATACCTGGGCAAAGGTGACAGCTTCCGGCACTTAGCAATGCGCCAGAAAAAATATCTTAACGCTCCTCCAGCACTCCACCACTCCAATTGTCGGCATACTGCAGCAGGCGTGTCAACGGCGTTTCACGGTGGGCGACGCTGTGGTTCTCCTCGATATATTGGCCGTCATGGTAACGGATGGCTTGCGCTTCGGCATCGGTCAGGGGGATATGCTGCGCCACCAGGAAGAGACTGCGCGTCGCGATATCCATATGCACCAGGTCAGAGTTGACCGTGTAATGGATGCCCCGGTTCTTTACGTGCCACTCACTGGGATTCGGCAGGTAGTAGGGTTGCCCCGGCATGCCGACCTTGCCGACGTCGTGGTACAGCGCGACAATCACGCAACTCTCAACAGTAATCTCCGGTGCCAACGTTTCACGCAAGCGAAGCAGCGTGTTGGCGACATTGAGCGAATGCTTGACCAGGCCGCCGTCTTCGGCCAGGTGGAAGCGCGTCGAGGCTGGTGATCTCAGCCAGCTTGTTTGCTCGCGAAGGAATTGGTCAAACCGAGCCACCTCATCTTTACGCCGTGTGACCAGTGCCAGCAGTTGCTCGTAGGATAAATGCCCGTTGCATAAGCCCAGATGTCGTTTTGCCGCAGACAGCGTATGCGTCCAATCCCCTTCAAAGCGTAGCGCACGGTCGTCGATATACAAATCGGCAACCGGCTTCTCGGCTTCCCACGCACAGTGGGAGTTGGTATTTATCTCATCGAACGGCACGCCATGCGTCTGCAAATACGCGGCCAACTGCTCCTTGTGCTTCTGGTGGGATGGGCGTGCCGTATGGATTATAATCCGATACCCCAGTGCCTGAAGCTCGCAAATCGCTTCCGGCGCACCCGGAATCAATCTGCCGAAGTTGTTGATATCGTCCGCAAACTCGGCGATGACGCCGTCGAAGTCTACACAGATGGCCTTCGTCTCGTATAACATCCCAACCCTCTTTTCAATGCGTAAAAAACGCGTCTATCTGTCCTTGTACGTCACTTCTGCGGGCAAGCATCTCGATCCACGGACTGGGGATATTCGCGAAACCGAAATGAAGGCCCGCAATCCCGCCAGCTACACATCCCGTGGTATCCGTGTCATCGCCCAGATTTACCGCCTTCAGCACGACCTCTTCATATGACCTACCGGTGAGCAGGCACCAGATACTGGCCTCGAGCGTATGCACAACGTACCCACTCGCCGAAATATCATCCTCCAGCACATCACTCAGGTCGCCGGAAAGCACACGAGCGAAGTGCGGATATTCCGTTTGGAATGGAGCGACATTGTAGTATCGCAAACCTTGCTCAAGCATGAAACGATACGCCTCGGTTGGCGTAAGTCCGTACAATAACCCTTTTGCCATACAGCAATAGAGCCCGCAAGCCATCTGGCTACGCGGATGTCGATGTGTGAGCGCCGAAATTCGATGCGCCATAAAGAGCATGTCTTCGATGGGCGCATCGGCATACCGCAAGGCGACAGGCAATATGCGCATGAGCGAGCCATTACCATTATCGCGCTCTCCGGCGCCACCCGCCCATTCCGGTGCGATTCCCTGGCGTATCCGATGAAGTGCCGTCCGCGTCGCGATGCCGATATCGAAGACATCCCCATGCGGTGACCAATGTCCACACTCAAGCCAGGCAAGAAAGAGGTCGGCCAATTGATCTGGTTGATACTCGGCTTCGCACAGCGTCTCTACGGTGCAGAGCAGTAACGAACTGTCGTCCGACCAGGTACCAGGCGGCTGGTGATGCGTACCATACCCACGCATATCGATTACCGGGTCGCGTCGGCGTTCTTGACGCGAAGTGAATTCAACTGGGACGCCGAGAGCATCACCGATGATGGCCCCCCAGAGGCCGCCCAGCACCCGATCTCGCAACAGCATGTCACTCTCCCTCCTGCCATTTCCGCACCATGTTACATTGAATGCGGTTTTCCGGCGAGGGCTGATTGGCCGTGGGGTCGTTTCGCCGCAGATACTGCACCTGTCGCAATGCCTCATCACCGTTCGCGATGCCATGCCGGGCCAGCCAGCACCCGACGACCGTACCGGTACGGCCTTTGCCGCCCCAGCAGTGGATGTACGTTGGCGTAGGACAGGTCAAGCCTTCCGGGTCGATAATGCATTCATCAATCAGGTCGAGAATCTCGCTCATGAATTGTTTGGTCGGCACACACTGATCGGGAATTGGCATGTTTATGCACTGGATCGTGATACCGCGTTCGACGGCCAGACGTTGTAGCACCGGCTCATACGGTACAAACGGATTTCCGTGGTGATCCGTCTCTTCCGGCTCCATCAAGTTGATGACACATCGAATGCCGGCATCAAGTAAACCAGCGAGCTTACGCTCCGCTTCGCGTGAGTCGGGGGCGCCAGGATAACACCCAGCAAGCAATTCGGTCGGATGTACCCAGTAGGAACGGGAGAAGGGCACCTCATGCGCCTCATCATGCCCACGACGGCGAGGGGATTTCTTATTAGTGGTGGCAAGTAGCGAGAGATGTACGACAGCTTCCTCTACTGTGAGGGCAGATCCGACAACCGCCTGGCCGGACACGCGGTGCTCATATCCGTGCCCGACCGCCTCATACGATTGCACGGCACTGGTCGCTAACAGAGCCAAGAATGTATGTGCTTCATCAGGCGAGATTGCTGCTTTTTCCGGCTCTCGTATCTTCAAGGCATCCAGCGCGTAACTACGCAATAGCTTTTCAAAGACCTTGGCGAACGCACGCGGCTGTGACAGGTATTCGACGCCAGCGACCTTCCCATGCACACACACCGCCATGCCGCGCTGGCCTGGTACCGGGGTGAATGCTCGCAGCATTTCCTCCAGGTCATCCGCCACTGAATGATAGACATCGCGCATCGCGCCAGTTGAGGAATGCACACCAAACTCCATGGCGAGTTCGTTTACGCCATCCCAGACATCTCCCTGGTCGGACGCGCGACGACCTGAACACGAGAGGCTATCACTCACAGCTCGCTGTTTTCGAACGCGCAATTGGGCCGCCATGACATTGCCCGAGTCCTGGAATTCACGCGAGGCATACTGCCAGCGTCCTTGCTCCACGCAGCTGACAGGAATCACGGTTTTCGAATGCTGTTTGAGGAGGATGGTAGTATTCACCACGCGGTTCTGTTTGGCGCCGGCCAACTCCTCACCGTCCAGCAGTAGCACCGGCATATCGCTTTGATTGACCACTGCAAGCTCAGGAACAGAGCCGCTTTCGCTGACTTCGGTAATCGCTATAGCGCCTGCAGCCAATGCTTCCGGTAACGTGAGATAGTCTGGACCGGTGGGGAGATCTGCAAGGATCGGCAATACTGCCAATGCGCCGCTCTGTTGTAGCGGCCCGTAGTGAATGCCATTCACGAAAGACCGGAGTAATTCATTCATAACCCATCCTCCTTGTCATGTGTTGGCAGCAAACTGCTAGG
>JAKIYB010000499.1 GCA_022708765.1 Armatimonadota bacterium
GACACAGATCTCGTACGGACCGGGCGGCGACAGGCGATGGATCTCGACGAACCAGTAGTCCTCCGGACCGAATGGATCGGTAGAGGATGGCATATCCTTCCCGTCAACGGTGCGCATGCGCTTGATAACGGTCTTCATGCCCAGCGGGTTATCGGTCACCAGGTGCACCAGGATGCCGTTGCGCCGCGTCATCGTCACCGTCGGTGAGTCCGTACAAGGCACCTCGACACTGCTGCCGCCGGTGTATCCCGGACCAATGAAGCGAATCTGGTTGTGACCGAACGGCATGCGAATCGTCGCCGTACCGTTCGCGGCCATCGGCGCGGAGATGCTTTCGCCGAGGATCCAGCCCAGGCTGTCATCTTTGATTCCCTCGGTGAGCGTGACGGAGAGCTTCATCGGCACTTCGGGCGCCTTGCCGGTCGTCGCATCAACCGCGCGCACCGTCGTCATCGGCCCCAGTGCGCGGATAGTGAGATTCGGCGCCGTGATGGGTGGCAGCGGATCGCCTTGCCCCATGCGCCGGCTGCTTGCATACGCCTGCACGCGTCCATTGGTGTATTGCTCCTTTTCGGCGAAGGCGTAAATGCGCTCCACGGCGGTGATGGCCTGGTAAGCATAAATCCCTTCGGCATTGGTGACGGCATACGGCAGGCAGGTAATCCAGCCCTGCGGCACGCCGTCCAGCCGCACCTTCGCGCCCACCACCGGCTTGCCGGCGTGGTCCACCACTTTACCGGTGAACGTGGTGGTAGGGCCGATTTCAATGCGCTGCGGTGTGGCCGGCGGCGTCGGGGAGAAACTGAAGCGTGGGTTGTCACCCCCCAGTACCTTGCCGTCCACCGTGGCGTAGGCGATCATCCCCGCTTGCGTGCTCCCGCCCATCGCAGGCATACTGTCCCAACTGCTGCTCAGCGTCTCGGCGGTCACGCCGCGCAGCGTGAAGATGCCCTCCGCGTTGGCCGTAGCAACAAGTTCCTTGCAGGTGTGTCCCGCCCAGTAAATATTCACGGGAACCGACCGCGCAAGGGTGCCGACAAAGACGGAGGCGTTCGGTACCGGCTGCTTGGTGGCGGCATCCACCACCTGGCCGGTCTGCGTGTAGGCCGGCGCCAGCTTGAGCACGTTCTCATCGGTCTTTTTCCCGCCGCCCGAAGGGAAGGAAGGCATGCCTCCCAACTTCGGACCGGCCGGCGCGGCCGGAGCGCCGTTGCCGGTCGCGGCGGGTTTCGGAGCCATCAGCTTGCCGAATGCCAGCGCGCAGCCCGGCATGTCCACCATCATATAGCCGTATGAAGCAGGCCCTCCCGGCCCCTGCGGCCCGCCGGTATTGAAGGAACGGTACTGCACGACGGCGGTGACGATGCCGTCCGGGCCGGTGGTCGCCTGCACTTCCTGCAGCAGCTTCACCTGTGCGAACGAGCGGATGATGACCTTCGCGCCCACCGCCGGCTTGCCGTCCGGCAGCAATATCTTGCGGGAGACGGTCATCGTCTCTTCGCCGAGGGCGCAGCCAAGCGCCACCAGCAGCACCAGCAGGGCGAGGAACAGTCGCATCGGATACCTCCTGTATTACGGAACGGGGATGCCGGTTAATTCGCGTCGGTATTCCCAGAGTTTCGCCACCGCGTCCGCGATGTCCTGCATGTCCGCCTGATCGCCGAGGAACCACGGCTGGAAGAACCAGACCGCTTCCCGGCAGAGGCGCTCGGCGTTGGGGCAGTGCACCTGTGTGTAATCCACGTCCTGCGCGAAATAGGGGCGCGCTTCCGGCATGAAGCCGTACTCATCGGCTTCCTTGCTGAAGACGGGCATGCGGTAGAGCGGGATAGGGTAGCCTGATGAACCGGTGATGCCTTCCGCCTGCAGCGCTTGTAAAAACTGGTCGCGAGTGACGCCATCCCACTCCTCGGACACGAAGCGGAACATGTAGACGTGTACCGAGCGACGGGTGACGCGCGGGTCGCACTGCTGCACGCGGATGCCGGGGATGGCGGAGAGCGCCTGGTCCAGCCACGCGGCGTTGCGTTCACGATGGAGTGTCTGCTCTTCCAGCCGCGATAACTGCCCCAACAGCACCGCCGCCTGGAATTCCGTCATGCGCAGATTCGTGCCAGGCAGGTAATGGCGGTACCAGATGCCACCTTTGCCGCGCCCGTAATTGGAGAACGCGCGCGCCATCTCGGCGATTTCCTCGTCATCGGTGAGCAGGATGCCGCCTTCGCCGGCGGTGATGTTCTTGCTCACCTGGAAGCTGAATCCGCCGCAGCGTCCCAGCGCGCCGGTGCCCTTGCCCTTCCACTTCGTACCCCAGCTATGGCAGGCGTCTTCGATAATGGATAATCTTCGCTCGGTCGCGAAGGTGCCGAAGGCATCCATGTCTACCGGGATGCCGCCGAAATGCACCGGCATGATTGCCCGCGTCTTCGCCGTCGTCGCCGCTTTCACGGATGTAATATCCAGGTTCCAGGTGTCCAGCTCCACGTCGGCGAAGACCGGCACCGCGTTCATGCGCAGGATGGAGATGGGGGTGGCGATGAAGCTATACGGGGTTGTGATAACTTCATCGCCAGCCTGAATGCCGCAGGCGTAGAGACCCATTTCCAGCGACATCGAACCGTTCATGCAGGAAACGCCGTAGCGTGCATCCTGAAAAGCCGCGAACTGCTCCTCAAACGCCCGCACTTTCGCGCCGTACCACCATTCGCCGCTATCCAGCACCTCCAGCAGCCCCTGCCGTTCCGCCTCGCCATGCACCGGCCACGGGTGAAATCCCGTCGTCCGCACCGGCGCTCCGCCGTGAATCGCCAACTTCGCCATGAAAACCCCCTGTATCGGAGTAAGAAGTAATCAGTGATGCAGTCATCAGTTAAGGTTGTTTTCGCGTCACCGCCCACTTACTTCGCAATCTTCGTGCGTTCTCCTCCTGCAAGGAGTGTCATTTCGTGCATGCCGGCATCTCTACCGATCCACCAACCCACTGCCGGATCGTCAGTACGGCGCCGGTGCGGTTATCGCGCACGCGGTGAGCCAGGTTGTCCTGCTGGAGGATAGTGAAGGGCTCGGTTGCCCACCATGTGCGGGCCTGGTCGGACGTCATACCCGGCAGGTAGACGATGACATACGTCGCGTTCTGCGGTTTACGGCCATGGGGAATGAGCGCGGTCCAGTATGGCTTCATGATGAGCGGGGTGAGCGGCACCTCCGCGCGCAGATCGCTCCAGCGACCTGCCCGCCGTTCCGTGCGCACGAGGATCTTCGGTGCGCCGGGGAGGATGTAGGCGCAGTCAAGGCTTTCCAGGAACTCCGTCCGCAGTTCTTGTTCACCTTCTACGATCTCCGGGTCGGCGGGCAACGGCATGTGACGGATAATGGTCTCCACGGGGTCGTCGCCATCGCAACCAACTTCGGTCGCCAGTGCCACGATGGCATCGTCGAGGAAGAACCAGCTCTTGCGCGCGGTGAGCATGGTGCGATCAAGATGGCGCAGCATGAAGTCAATGCCGCAGC
>JAKIYB010000049.1 GCA_022708765.1 Armatimonadota bacterium
CTCGGTTTCAGCCTCTTCGAGCGCGCCTGGACGCTGGCCGGTATGGAGAACGTGTTGATGGCGATGGCGGCCGACCCCGATTTCATCACCGCGCTGCTCGACCGCATCCTCGACTTCAACCTGCGGGTGATAGACCTTGCCTGCGCCCACGATATTGACGCCATGATGTTTGGCGACGACTGGGGCCAGCAGACCGGTCTAATTATGGGGCCGGCGCTGTGGCGCGCGTATATCAAACCGCGCATTGCTCAGATGTATGCCCGCGTGCACAACCACGGGAAATACGTCTTCATCCATAGCTGCGGCAAGGTGGATGAGGTATTTCCCGATCTCATCGAGATTGGCCTCAACGCCTTCAACCCCTTCCAGCCGGAAGTGATTGACGTCGCCGCCGTCAAATGTGAATACGGGCGCGACCTGACCTTCTTCGGCGGCATCAGCACCCAGCAGACCCTCCCCTTCGGCACCCCGGAGCAGACCCGCGCTGAAGTGCGATTTCTGCTCGACACCATCGGCCGGGACGGCGGCTACATCGCCGCTCCCGCGCACAGCATTCCCGGCGACGCAAAACCGGAGAACGTGCTGGCGATGATGGAGGTGTTGCGGAATCAGTAGCTGTGACGCGACCGATGCGCGGAATGACATGGCCCTCCTTCGCCGAAGGAGGGCCGTTGCGCAGGTGAACGTGTCCGCCGCGATCAGAGCATCTGCATCGGCATGACGACGTACAGGTAGTCAGGTTCGCCTTCGCCGTGCAGCAGGCCGGGATTGAGCGGTCCGCCGAGGTTGAGTTCGATGGCTTCGGTGTCAAGAACCGCGAGCACGTCCTGCAGGTAGGCGGCGTTGAAAGCGATCTCCACCGGGTCGCCTTCCAGCGCGATGGGGATTTCCTCGTGTGCGTCGCCCACTTCGCCGGAACGCGCTTCCAGGGTAAGGGTGGTATCCACCGAGCGGAAGACGATCTTATTCGATTCGGCGCGGGCGACAACGGCGGCGCGGCGCACGGCTTCGTAGAGCTCCTGGCGGTTCGCTTTCAAGCGTTTCTGCAGATCCTGCGGGATGACGCGATCGTACGCGGGGAAGGTGCCTTCGATGAGGCGGGAAACGAGCTGCACGCGGCCCAGCACAAAGAGGATCTGGTTGTCGCCGACGTAGATGGAGACGGGATCTTCGCTAGAGCCGAGTAGACGCAGCACTTCCTGCAGCGCGCGCGCGGGAATGATGGCGGCGACGTCGCGGGTGAACTGCCCACCCACCGGCACGCGCTTCACCGCCAACCGGTGGGTGTCGGTAGCGGCCATGGTGGCCACCTGGCCATCCCAGGCGAGCAGGCAACCGGTGAGAATGAGACGGCTCTCATCGGTGCTCGCGGCGAAAAGCGTCTTGCGGATGAGGTCGCGCAACACCGGGCCAGGCATGGAAATGACGGCGTCCGATGGCACGACGGGCAGCACCGGAAATTCCTCGGCAGGCAGGCCGTGGATGGTATATTGCGACTTGCCGGCTTTCAGCGTCAGCAGGTTGCGCTCGTTCGACTCAAGCTCCAATTCAGCGTCAGGCAGGTTTGCTACCACGTCCTGCAGAATGCGCTCGGGCACGGTAATGGCGCCCGCTTCATCCAGCTCATTGACGGGCAGCGTACAGGTCATCCCGATCTCCAGGTCGGTGGTCACCAGTTTGAGCTGGTCGCCGCGCGCTTCCAGGTAGACGTGGCTAAGGATGGGCAGCGTGCTACGCGTGGCAATAGCGCGGGAGACGCTCTGCAGTGCTTCGTGAAACAGACGTTTCGGGCAAGTGAATTTCACGGCGGTTCTCCTGAATCATCCATCGTTACAACGTTAGACAACGGCTTGCTTTAATGGTTACCAATCAATTCGCCATCTAGCGGCGAAGTCCTCTTTTTTCTCAATATCTAGTGTAACGAGGCGGGGGTGCGTGGTAGCCGCGCGCCCGCGCGTAGTTTTACTGCGCCTGCGTGCGAATGCTGGCCTGCGCAAGGCGGCGGATCATCTGGCGCATCTCCGTGGCGTTGCCGGCGTAGGCGATGGCGTTCTGCTCGGTGATCATCCCGTCGCGATAGTGGTTCAGCAGCGACATGTTCATGGACTGCATGCCGTAGTAGGCGCCTTCGTTGATGGCCTGCGGGATGGAGCCGGGGCGGCCTTCCTCAATGAATTTGGCGATGGTCGGGGTGTTCATCATCACTTCCAGGGCGGCGACGCGGCGCTTGCCGTCAATGGTGGGCACGAGTTTCTGCGAGATGACGCCGCGCAGCGTGGTGGAGAGGCGCATGCAGATCTGCTCTTTTTCATGCGGCGGGAACATGTTGAGGATGCGTTCCACCGTTTCCGCCGCGCTGTTGGTGTGCAGGGTGGAGAAGACCAGGTGGCCGGTTTCGGCGGCGGTCATGCCGACGGCCATCGTTTCCACGTCGCGCATCTCACCGACGAGGATGACGTCCGGCGCCTGGCGGAGCACGGCGCGCAGGGCGTCGTGGAAGTTACCGGTGTCCACCCCCACTTCGCGTTGACTGACGATAGAGAGCTTGTCGCGGTGGGAAAACTCGATCGGGTCTTCGATGGTGACGATGTTGCAGCGGCGATTGGAATTGATAAGGTCAATGATCGCCGCCAGCGTGGTGGATTTCCCGGAGCCGGTCGGCCCGGTGACGATGATCATCCCCTGCTTCGGGGTGGCGAACTGCGACAACACCTGCGGTAGTCCGAGCTCTTCCAGGGTGGGGATTTCCAGCGGGATGAGACGCATGACGCAGCCGAGGGCGCCTCGCTGTTTATAGATGTTCACGCGGAAGCGTATGACATCGGGAATCTCTAGCGCGGTGTCGCATTCGGGGCGCTGCCGGAATTTTTCGCGCTGCTCCTCGCTCATCACGCCGTAGAAGAAGATTTCTTCCATCTGCTTGGGGGTGAGTGGTTCAATGTCGAGCTGGACGATTTTGCCGGCGATGCGCAGCGAGGGCGGGGCGCCGGCTTTCCAGAAGATGTCCGAGGCGCGCTCTTCCACCGCCTGCACGCAGATGGTGTCGAAAAACGAGCGCGGATTGGTTGCCAGCAGGTCCTGCAGTTCCGCTTCCGACAGCTTGGGCGAGATGACTTCTTTGATATCCGCGAGCAGCTCGCTTAAGCCCTGATCCGCTTCAGTCATGGTGTCCCCCCTGTTACGAGTCGCGTTCTTCAAGCCCGGCGGCGGCTTTCCAGCGCGCCAGCAGCCGGACGGCCAGCAGTCCGACGCCCGCGCCGATGAGGCCGGCCAGCAGAATCAATCCCAGAATTCCTACTATTCGCCATGCGCGCGCGTGTCCCTCCTGGGGCGAGTAACGCGGAATCTGCACCGGACCGGGTGTTGGGTTGTCCATTGATACATTGATTCCATAAAACGCCATCGCCATGGGCGCGTTGGGCGGCGTCGTTTCCGGCGGGTCCACCGTCACGCGAATGCCGTTCTCCGTGTATTGCTGCACGCCGCGGTAGGTGAATGGCCCCTGGATGATGTAGAGAATCTGCAGTTCAGAAACGTGCCGGGCAAGCACTTCGATGAACGGGGCGATGGGCAGCGTGCCGTCGCCGCGCGGCACCACCGGCATGGTGAACTCCAGGCCAATGCCGCCGTCCTCCACGAACCGGGGGTCACCGGCGGCGTAGGTCATCCCCTCCGGCGAGGTATTCAACTTCACCCCCAGGGCCAGCGCGATCTCCAGCAGTTTCTTCCGGTCGGTGTTGTTGACGATGCGGATGGAGACGGTGTCGCGGCCCGCGCGGTCGCTCACGTCGGCGTTCACCGCCACATAAGCCTTGCCGCGCGACGGTGGCGACTCAGCCCATGCCGGCGACGCGCCCGCCAGCGCGAGCAGCGCGGCGAGGAACGGCAACCAGCGGATGACGAGGTAGCGCACAATCTTCACGCGTCGGAATATACCCATCTTGGTATCCTGGCAACCACGGGAGATGTCAGTCGTCGCGTTCATGCCCGGACCAGAAGTGACGTTTGGCTAACGCGAAACCAGAGCCGGTTTTGTAGGTAGCGTTTAAAAGTCATCGCTTGCTCATCATCGTCAAAGTAGAGGGCAACAATGAGTTTCCACGGGCGGTACTTTGCGGTGTGGGGCGATTTACCGGCATTGTGCTGCTTCAAACGATCACGGAGATTGCGCGTGATGCCGATGTAATGCTGCCTGGTGAACCTGATACGCTGCAGAAGGTAGACATACTTCATGTGTCGTCACCTTGTGGAGATCCACCGGCCTGCCACCCGTAGCCCAAGGAACAGGGAGCAGAAACAAAACAGCCCCCCTTCGCTCAAGCTACGGGGGGGCACCCTTCGCCCAAGGAACCTGCGATGCACGTTCCTTGGGCGAAGGGTGGTGGAGCCAGACGGACTCGAACCGACGACCCCTTGCATGCCATGCAAGTGCTCTCCCAACTGAGCTATGGCCCCACGCGAACACCGGAATTGTACTGAATCCGCGTGAGATTGTCAAGGTGCGGCGATGCATTATCCGGGCATGCGTCCTGGCAGCGTATTTACCGCATGCATTGACAGACGACGGCGCCGGCATATAATAGCATATAGAGTCAGTTCATTATTGTAGGAGGTGCGCATGCATCAGAGACACCGAGGTTTCACCCTTATCGAACTGCTGGTGGTCATCGCGATCATTGCGATTCTCGCCGCCATCCTCTTCCCTGTATTCGCCAAAGCCCGTGAGAAGGCACGGCAGAACTCCTGCATGAACAATCAACGGCAAATCGCCATTGCCATCAACATGTATGTGCAGGACAACGAAGAAACATATCTTGATCCCGGCGACACCGTAGCCTGGTCCAGCCTGCTGGCGGCCTACAACGAGCCGACGATCTACGACTGCCCGACGAAGACCGGCAAGGGAAAAAACACCGCGCCGGAATACGGCATGAACGCCTACTTCTTCGGCACGGCCATGGGCGACAATACCCGGCCGTCGGACACCATCATGCTGGCGGACCTGGTTATAGCGACCGCCGCCAATAATTATGCGCTGAACGACATGGAGACAGATACCGACCTGCGTCACAGCAAAGGCATCGTGATGGCTTTCGCGGATGGTCACGTGCAGGCGGTGCCCGTGCCCGCCGGGAAAACCCTCTGGGATATTGTGCTGTTGAATAAATGGCAGGTAGTACCGAGCGGCAGTCCCGTGCCGTTCAAACTCGGCGCCTACGACTCCGGCCATGCGTTGAGCATGCCAGACGCCGGCACTGGCGGATATTTCTACATCTCAGGCTACCCGGCCGTGCATCGCGAATCCGTCCCCACCTGGGTGACCAGTTGGGATATGACGGCGAAGCTTCCGTATCCCAGCGGTCAGTCGAATTTCAACACGACGAACTATGACACCGCCTGGAAATATTTCACCGACACCGCGGCAACATTCGCCTGCAAACCCGGTACGCTGAACGGCGCGCTGATGTCCGCCGCACAGAAGCTGCCCACATCGTCGGCGTCCGCGCTAACCTTCACCGTTAATGTCGCGCCGAGTGAAGGCGAGAATATTCATACGTTGACCTTCTGGACGGTCTGTTATGATCCGTGGGGCTCCGGGTCCGAGCTCCAGATGCGCGTCGAAAACGCGGATGGAAGCGTGAAATCGCCAGACGTGAAGCTGACCAAAGAGCTGACCTACGGCAAGGGCAGTGGTTCGGGGAATGGCGCGTATTTCCAGTTTGGTTTCGTCGGCACGGTGAAGATCAAACTCTGGAAGACGACAACGTCTCTTGACCATTTCGGCGGCTTCTTCTTCGATTGATCACCACACCACGAAGACGGGCCGGACCCCGAAAACGCCGGAGTCCGGCCTACAGAGCTACAGCTTTTCTTCCAGCGATTGCTCTTCGTAATCCAGCGAAATCGCCTTGTCGCGCCGGTCGTCGAGCTTCAGCATGATCACCACGCGGTCGGCGCCTTCCTGGAAGGGCACCTCTTCCATCGCCTTCACCGCCTGCAGAATCGTGTCCAGATCACCCTCCACGTTCGTGCCGGAGGTGACGTCATACGTCAGGTCAAACCGCTCCAGCACCTTCACGCTGTCGGCCAGCATCTGGCTGATGCTGGTAGAGCTTGTGCCCACGGGAATGAGCGCGATATCCGCCACAACCGCCATCGTCGTCCCTCCTTTGAGATGGTTCCCTTCGGTATTGTACCGGCGCGACTGAAGTGATTGCGCGCGAAGAGCGAACACGCGGCGTTGAATCAATACCGTTCCCAGTGCAGCACGTCGCGCAGCGGGCGTTTTGCCGGCGCGGGCGTCTCGGCGGCGTAACCGACGGCGATGTGGGACACGACCCTGTACCCCTCCGGCGCGCCGAGCAGGGCGCGAACCGTGTCGGCGTAAGGTTTCTTGTCGCCGGCCACCCAGCATGTACCCAGCCCCAGCGCGGCGGCGGCCACCAGCAGGTTTTGCGTGGCGGCGGCGCCGTCTTCCAGGTAGTACTTCGTCTCGTGGCACAGCACCACGATCACCACCGGCGCCTGGGTGAAGAACTTGCCGTATTCGCAAATCTCCGCCAGTTGCGCGCGCATGGCGGCGTCCGTCACCACCACGAATTCCCAGGGCTGCTCGTTGCGGGCGGTGGCGGCCAGCCGGGCGCAGTCCACCAGCGTTTCCAAATCCTCGCGCGCCACCGCGCGGTCCGTGTAGCGGCGAATACTCCGCCGCGCGCGAAGAGCGGTCAAGGCATCCATGAACAGGCTCCTTTACATGAGATGGCCTGTTATACCATGCGGGCTGGGCGGTGGCAACCGGTTCAGTAGATCAGCGATATCGCGCCCAGGTATTCCGGACATCCCCTCCTTGCTTTCTAACCTGCTTTCGGCTATAGTTAAAGCGCTTCAAACACAACGAATCGTTTGGCGGCGTGTCATAACCGGCAAATGAGCCTTCAAGGAGTCTACCATGCGCGTGCTTCTCGTGTTGGCGGTGATTGGTACCGTGGCGGCGGCCCTGGCCCAGCAGACGGTGATGCTGACTTTCGATCAGCCGCAGACGGCGGGCATCTGCGGATACCGGCAGATGTGGGATACGCCGGTGGTGACGGCGGAGGACGGCGTGACGGTGGTGCCGGAGGGGGGATTCACGGACCGCCGGCTGGTGGCGCCGTGGGCGCCGGCGAAGCGAAAGAACGGCGAACTGCCCGGCGGGCTGGTGATGGACGCCATCCACCGCGGCCTGCTGGTGCGCTTCCCCGGCGTGGCGGAGAGCATCGCCGCGCAACTGCAGAAAAGATACATCATTCAGAAAGCCGAGCTGGTGCTGCCCTTCCTCGATAACGAGCTGCTGCCGGAAGGCAAGTCGGCGATGGACGGGCGCCCGCCGGCGGACGGTGGTTACCTCTTTCGCACCAACTGGGGCGTGCTCGAACAATACAAGGCGGAAGACCCCGCCTGGCACGCCGTGGCGTGGGCGCTGCGCAAGCCCTGGCAGGCGGACCTGACCACCGGCCCTACCTATAACGCCTACATCAACGGCGCGGGCTACTGGGCGAAATACGGCGCGCAGGACGAGAAGCAGGATCGCTTCCCCGCGCGGCTGGGGCCGGCTGAGGTGTCCGGCAAGTCGCCGGAAGGCCGCATTGACATCACCGCCACGCTGAATGATCCCGTCTACGGCAAGGCTCCCGCCGACCGCCTGCGCCGGCTGGCGGACTGCGGCTTCCTGCTGAAGAAGCTGGAGACGTATGACTACCGCTACTACACCGGCGCCTACGAGTGGGCTACCGGCACCGGCGGCCACGGCCTGCGCATCAAGACGCCGACGCTGGTGGTGACCTTCGCCCGTTCGGGCCGCTCCCCGAAAGTGGGCACGCTCACCCCGGCGGTGAATCTCGCGTTGCTGGCCGAGATGTTGACGAAAGACGGCAGCGGCGGCAAGCCGACGGCGGTGATGCCGACGAAGGAAGAGATCCTCGCCATCGCCGAGAAGCACAAATTCAGCAAGCCGGACTGGATGCCGGCATGGCAGTGGCTGCGAGTGCAGGAGTTGAAAGGTTTCACCACGCAGGACAAAGGCGATGTACCCTTCTGGTATACCTATGTGGCCCCCTACACCCGCCGGCTGGGCAACGCGCCGGAGCAGGTTTATCCCATCTGGCTGGACTTCATCCTGAGCAAGCCGTATCGCGGTTGGGACGGCTTCTCCGCCGCCAGCGACACCCTCTTCTGGAACCTCTACAAAGACGCCATGCCCGTGCCGGTACAGGAGCATCTGCAGAACAACTGGAAAGCGTGGTCGCTGGACGATCAGAAGACGGAAGATCTGGATCACCCACAGGCGATGCAGCTCTGGTACGGCAACCAGAACAAGTATTACAAAGAGACGGGCGACTGGCGCGGCAACACCAGTTTCTACCGCGACGGCTACTGTTATGTCATCTCGACCATGAATTTCAACCATACCTCAGCGCTGGGCGCGCTGCTGGGCGGCAACATCGCCGGCTCCGAGCGCATGATGGCGGACGGCCGCCACGGGCTGGAATATTTCCCACTGCGCCTGTGGACCTGGTACGACGGCACCGCGCAGGAGGCGATTGACCATTACTATTATGCCATCACGCTGAGCGACCAGAAGATGTTTGCCGACTTTGGCCCCACTCATTTTGATCGGCTGATGGGCCAGAGCTGCCTGGCGAAATCCATGGACGAGCTCATTTCCGCGTATCATCCCGGCCTGCGGCACTTCATCAGCGTCTCCGGCCGCACCTCGGTGCCTAAATATCTGCTGGCATCGCAGGACGGGTTGCAGTACATCATGCATACCATGAGCAAGAGCGGCGCGCTGCACGACGTGAACAACCCGGCGCCGCCCTTCAAAACCTCGGTGATTGACGGCCATTTCAGCCCGCGCGAGGCGGCGCTGCAAAGCACCACTGGCCCGTGGGCGCCGGAGTGGATGGCGAACATGGTGGACGACAAACCGCTGCCGTTCGAGATGACTACCTCCTTCAAGCAGTGGGGCACGCACCTGCTGCATCCGCTCTATCGGCGCGTCTACATGACCGACAATTACGGTCTGGCCAGCGCGGACATCCCCAACGGCATCGTGCAGGTGATGGGCCAGTGGCGCCGTGCTGACAAGCAGGTGGAGAACGTGCAGGACATGGGCACCATGACGGTGCGCTGCGGCATCAATGACACCCCGATGGTCAACGCCGCCCCCGGCTGGATGGAGCCGCAGGGACAGCAGGCGGTGCTGCAGCATAAGAACAAGCTTATCACCCTCACTAGCCCGTATAACATGACTAACCGCGAAGGCGTGAAGAGCATCCAGAGCACGGCGGCCTTCTACAATTTCCAGCAACCGGCGGCAACCTGGGAAATCTATATTGATGGCAATAAAGTGGATGCCTTGCCCGCGACGTGCAAGCAGGGACAGCGCATCACCGTGAAGGACGGGGTTACCTACATCGGCATCATCCCGCTGCCGGCCTCCAACCTGGGTCGGACGGACGAGGTGGTGCTGCGCGCCGGCACGCCGCAGACCTACGACAACGTGACCACCGCCCCCGCGCTGCAGATCGACTCGTATAACTTGCAGCAGACTGCTCCGCTTGAGAAGGATGCCCATTGGACCATCATCGACAGGGCTTATGGCGGTTTCATCATTGAATACGGCGACGCCACCGACTACAAAGACTTCGCCGCCTTCCAGCAGCACATGCGTGAGGCGAAGGTGGACATCACGAGAGTGGGGGGGGGCACCGATGACACGGCCGTGACGTATGCCTCCGGCGCCGATACCTTGAAGATGACCGTCAATACCCTATTCGCCGGCGGCGACCGTCCGAGCACCGAGTGCTTCAGATATCGTGCCGTAAATGACCGGTGGCCGTACCTGCCGGCGGGCATAGATCGCGACAGCAACACCACGCAAATGGGCACTACTGGCCGGTTGACCAAAGGCGGCGCGGTGCTCACCTGCGAGCCGGATATTATGGGTTACCTGCAAGCCGAACCGAAGAGCGGCACCTACGCCGGCTTCAACCCGTTGCCCGACCCGACGTTGTGGTCGCTCAGTGTGCCCGGCGGGGTATCGGTGAAGACGGACGGCCGGGTGAGCCTGCTGCGTTGCGTGGTGCGCCCCGCCGAGAATAAATTGTGGGTGGATTACGGCGTGAAGGATGGCCAGCAGACCCCGGATATGGCCACCGCGCTGCTGCTCTTTGGCTTGAAAGACGCGCCGACGGTGGAGTTCAACGGCAAGCCACTGGCGGCGCCGCTTGCGGTGGTCACCGTCGAAGGTCAACTCGCGTATGTGTTGCCATTGGTCGAAAACGCGCCGATAGCCGGCATTGCAGCCCGCTACGCCCGCGCCCAGCAGCTCTTCGCCACGCTGGGCAAGAAGAGCGACACTCCAGTCTTCGTACAGGACTGGTATCTGGTCGGGCCGTTTTATAACGACTTCCTGGGCAAGGGGTATAAGAAGAACATCTACGAGCCGGAGAAGACACCGGGGCAGGTGGACCTGAATGCCACCTATACCGGCGTAGACACCGAAGGAAAAGAGGCGCCGGTGCGCTGGACGCGCCTGCCCGCCGCCGCGCCGTTGGGCGGCGGCCCGGTAAACCTGCTCAACGCGATGAAGCCGAATAAAGGCGTCTGCGCCTTCCTGTATACGAAAATCACCAGCGACCGCGACCGCCAGGTGACCCTCTACACGGGCAGCGACGAATTCATGACGGTGTGGCTGAACGGCGTGAAAGTGCTGGCGAACCCGTACTACCGCGCCGCATTGAAGGACCAGGACAAGGCGGTCATCCCCCTGAAGAAAGGCGAAAACACCGTACTGGTGAAACTCGCCCACGGCTGGGAAGGCTGGAACTTCTTCTTCCGCCTCGGTGACGAATTCGGCTTCCCGATGACGGAGGGGATCACGTACGGGTTTGGGAAGTGAAGGCGGTTCCTGGGGGGCGAGGCGCCGTCGAGTCTCGCCTTCACAGCGAGCTGCGCATTTCCCGCGGCCAGCAGGCGCCAAGGAGGTCGGTGAGTTCGCCGGCGTCGTGGCGGCGGGCGAGGAGGCGTTCGGCGGTGGCCAGATACCACTCCATGGCGTCCACGCGGGCTCGGTCCTCGAACTTGCGGTAGAAGTTGGCGGCGGAGCCGGCGTAGAAGACCATCTTGAGGATGGCGGCGGCTTCCAGCGCGCCGGGTGTGACGGCGAGCAGCGGTTGACCTTCCCCCGGAAGCTGGTCGTGATAGAGGCCAAGAAGGCTTTCCACGTCGCCGTCGGCGAGGTCGGCCTCCGGCGAGAAGAGCAGCGAGGCGAGGTCGAAGGCGGTCGGGCCGAGGGTGGACTGTTCGAAATCCACCGCGGTGACGCGGTTCTCGGCCATCTGGATGTTGCCGGGGGTGCACTCGAAGTGGATGAAGGTCTTCGGGCTCTCCAGCACGGCGCCCACCACCGGGTGCAGCGCCAGTTCCAACCGTCCGAGCTGCGCGGCCGACAGTTGCGCGTGCCGCAGTGCCAGGATGCGATTGAGGGCGATGGTGAGGGCGTTGAGGAAATAGTCGGGGGTGAGCACTTCCTTCACGATTTTCCGCACCTCGCGCTCCAGCCGCGGCAGCACGGGGAGGACGTGCGTGTAGAGGGTGGTGAGCATCTGCACGCCGTCGCGTACCAGCGCCAGCCGTCCGGCACGGTCGCCGGCGGGCAGCGCCGCCAGCTTGCCGGCCAGGTCTTGCGCGCCCAGGTCTTCCAGGAAGAGCACCGCCTGATGCGAGCCGAGGTAGCCGCCCAGCGGGCGCGGCACCGGCGCCCCCGCCTCGTGCAGAATCTGCAGCACACCGCGCTCTCGCCGGTAGCAGGCGGAGAAAAACGTCACCTGCTGATCTTCGTAGCATTTCGCAACCAGCCGTTCGGGCAGTTGCGCGTGCGGCTCGATCTGCATGCGGTACAGGGTATTGCGCGACGGTTTCGTCAGCCTGGCGAATTCCACCACCGCCAGTGGCCCCTGCGCCTCCATCGCCAGGCTTAATTCGGTCGGCGTCAGGCGCAGCAGGTCGGCCAGTTCCTGCGTTGGCGTGCGTGCCGCCTGGCCGCCCGGTTCCGTCAGCGTCTCGACCCAGCGCAGCGCTTCCATCAACTCATCACGGCGCACAGCGAGGATGGTATCCATGCGGCGGTACAGGTCAGGGCTGCTGTCCGCGGCTTCCAACTCGCCCAGCCGTTCCGCCTTGAAGCGCTCGTAGTCGAGCAGTTCGCGCAGTTGCTGGGTGTATTGCATTGCCGTGTCCAGCTCGCGCAGCAGTCGTTCCACTTCGTCGCGCGCGGGCGTGCGCCCCTCTCGCACAGCCTGCTCCAGCTCGCTCACGTGGCCCATCACGTGGTGATACAGCTTGCCGGCCATATTGCCGATCTGCACCTTCGCGTGTTGAATCTCCACCGGCAAGCCGGGATTGCGCGCCAGCCGTCCGGCGGGCAACTGCTCCAGCAGCTTGATCGCCTTCAGGTACTCGTTGCCTTTCAGATAGATTTCGCCAAGCTGCACCGCCAGGCTTTCGCGATTGAGCAGGTTGCGCTGCGGCACGCGCTCCCATTCCTCCACCGCGCCGTCATAGCGCCGGTTCGCGTAGTAGATCTTCCCCAGCGTCACGTGCGCCTCGATCTCGGACAGGCTGCGCCAGAGAACGCCCTCAGCGGCGTTGGCGTTCACCATCGTCTCGGTGATGTCGGTGTAATATTCAACGATATAGCGCGGGCTGCCGAATATTGTCACCGGCAGTCCTTTATAGAGCGTCAACACGCGCTCGGGCGCGCCTTCCACTGCCTCCAGGCCGAGGAAGTAATTCGCCTGCACCGCTTTTTGCACCGCCGCCAGCACCAGGAACACCGCCTGCAGCACCAGCCCGAGCGCCCAGAACCAGCCGGCGGGCGTGGAGCCGTAGGCGGCGGGGAAAGCGAGGATGCCCAGCGCGGCAATGATGACGCCGGTGAAGCCATACAGCCCGAGAATCTGCCACGGCCCCCAGTTCAACGCCTGGAAATGGTGGTGCAGCGGCGTTACCAGGAAGGGACGAAATTCTTCAGTAGTCTGGTGGCGCAGCAGGCGTATCGGCCCGCGAAAGACGCGCAGCACCATCATCTGGATCATCACCGAGAGTGTGGTGATGATGAAGAGCGCGCCGAAGAGAATGAGCAGCCACTCGGTGGCGGAGAGCAGCGCCAGCGCCCCCAGCGCCGCCCCCAGGCCCAGCGCGCCGGTGTCGCCCATGATGATCTTCGCTGAGGGCAGATTGAAGAGCAGGAAGCCCAGCACGGCGGCGATAGCGAGCATCGGCAGCAGCGCGGGCGTGGTTTCGTGGCGCAGCAGCGCGGCCAACACCAGGTAACCGACGAAGGAGAAGAGCAGGCTGGACCCGGCCAGCCCATCCAGTCCGTCAATGAGATTCACCGCGTTGGATGCCCCCACCAGCACGATGATCCCGAAGAGCCAGAAGAAGATGTAAAACGGCACCCAGCCGACGAACGGCAGGAATACGGCGGTGGCGTGCTGGCCCGGCACTTCCCGAATGCTGATGATGAGGGCGGTGAAGATGATGGAAACGATGACCTGCAGCAGCAGTTTGGACCGCTCGCTCAAACCCCGCGCGGCGGTGATTTTCCGCCAGTCGTCAATGAAGCCGATGGCGGCGAAGGCCAGCCCGCAGGCCAGCCACAACCAGGCGACCACCGGCAACGACGTCTGCGCGGGCGTTGGCGCCGTCCACAGCGTGAAGAGATGGGCCGCACCCACTCCGACCAGCAGCGCGCCAAAGATCGCCACCCCGCCGCCGAGCGGTTTCTTGCGGCGCGGGTAGTGGCGATACACCTGCTCTTTGCCTTCCTTGCGCTCCTGCGAGCCGAATCGCAGGCGGCTCTCCCGTCCCGGCCGGGCCAGATACAGGATGAAACGCGTGCCGAGCAAACTGGCGAGCAGCGTGACGATGGCCAGCAGCAGATAACGGATCGTCTCCGACATCACGCTTATCATACCGCGCGGATGCGGGAGCGTCCAGCGCGCCGCGCCTACCGGCGCATGCGCTGCACCTCGCCAATGGCGAGGACGGTGACAACCCATGCGGCAACGAGTTGGATGCAGACGGTGATGGGGGCGAACAGTGCGGCGAGCAATTCGGCCTGCGGCGCCGTCAGCCCGGCGCCGATGAAGATTTCGCCGGTGTTCTCGAAGAGCACGCCCAACGCGACGATGGGGTTGCCGATGAGCAGCAATTCCACCTCAAACAGCGCCGAGGCGCCGGGCAGATACAGCAGCAGGCACACGGCGATGGCGCTGACGCCCCACAGCGACAGATTCACCAGCCGCGGCATGCGGTTGCGCAGGATGAGGGTGAGCAGCACGGAGATGACGGTGGCGGGCGCCGCCGCCAGCGTGAGCAGCGTGCCGACGGTGAGGAGCAACTGCAGGATGATGCCGCCGTCGGCGGAGTGGAAGCTGTCCAGCAGCGCGGCGCCCACCGGCAGCAGGCCCAGCCACGCCAGGCAGCAGGTATACGCGACCACCACGGCGGTGG